>CAZKXK010000288.1:0-3097 GCA_964556585.1 uncultured Anaerolineaceae bacterium | reverse complement strand
GAACCAGGCCGGTGACGCGCTCGACGCGGCCGTGGACATCGCCGGCGGCACGGCCGTGCGTACGAAGCCGATCACCCTCGCCGCCGCGCGAACCGTCCTTGCCGCCGCTGCCGGCGCCGCGGATGTCACGCTCTACCCGGTCGTGGACTGACCGCCCGTGACGACGACTTCCGGCACGCCTCGCCCGCGCCTGCTCGAGCGGTACCGCGCATTCCTGCCGCTCAGCGAGGCGACGCCCATCGTCAGCCTGGGGGAAGGGGCGACGCCGCTCGTCCATGCGGAGCGGCTCGGTGCGGCCTGGGGGATCCCGAACCTGCACCTCAAGTTCGAGGGGTCCAACCCCACCGGGTCGTTCAAGGACCGCGGGATGGTGATGGCCGTGGCAAAGGCGCTCGAGGCGGGCGCCCGCTCCATCGTGTGCGCGAGCACCGGCAACACCTCGGCCTCGGCGGCCGCGTACGGTGCCGCGGCCGGGCTGGAGGTCGTGGTCGTGCTGCCCGCCGGCAAGATCGCCGCCGGGAAGCTGCTGCAGGCCCAGGCCGCCGGCGCCCGAGTCCTCGCGGTCGAAGGCAACTTCGACACCGCGCTGCGGATCGTGCGCGAGCTGGCCGAGCAGGACGAGCACCCGATCACGCTGGTGAACTCCGTCAACCCGTTCCGGCTGGAGGGGCAGAAGACTGCCGCATTCGAGGTCTGCGAGGACCTGGGACGGGCACCCGACGTGCTCGCGATCCCGGTCGGCAACGCGGGCAACATCAGCGCCTACTGGATGGGCTTCCGGGCCTGGCGCGCCGCCGGGCGCATCGACGCCTTGCCGCGGATGTGGGGCTTCCAGGCGGAGGGCGCCGCACCGCTCGTGCTGGGCCATCCGGTGGAGCACCCCGAGACGTTCGCGACCGCGATCCGGATCGGGAACCCCGCCTCGTGGGACAAGGCGATCGCGGCCCGCGACGAGTCGGGCGGGCTCATCGAGGCGGTCAGCGAGGAGGAGATCTTCGCCGCCTATCGCGACGTCGTCCGGCATGCCGGCATCTTCTGCGAGCCCGCCTCGGCGGCCAGCCTGGCGGGCGTCCGCAGGCTCCGGGAGGCGGGCCGGCTCGACCCCGACGCGCTGGTCGTCTGCGTCCTCACGGGGCATGGCCTGAAGGACCCGGACACGGCCGGCCGCCTGGCCGATCCACTGGTGACGGCCGAACCCACCCTGCCCGCCGTGATGGAGGCACTCGGATGGCGCTTCTGAGCAACCTCGCCGACCTCGACGGGCGCCGCGTGGTCGTCGAGGTGCCCGCGACCAGCGCGAACCTTGGGGCGGGCTACGACACCCTCGCCTTGGCGCTGGAGATCGTCGACCGGATCGAGGTGGAGGCGATCGCCCGGCCCGGCCTCGGGATCGAGCTGAGCGTGGAAGGCGAGGGCGCCGGCGAGCTGCCCGCCGACCGGTCGAACGGGTTCGTGGTCGCCCTGGAGCGGGGGATCGCCGAAGCCCGCTGGATCGCGCCCGAGGGCATGAGCTGGCGGATCGCGATGACGAACCGGATCCCACTCAGCCGCGGGCTGGGCTCGTCCGCGGCGGCGGTCGTGGGAGGGCTCCTGGCGGGGGCCGCGCTCGGGGGGCGGGAGCTCACCGTGGACCGCGCGCTCGTGCTCGCGACGGAGCTTGAGGGCCACCCCGACAACGCCGCCGCCGCGCTGCTGGGCGGGTTCACGATCGCGGCCCACGGGGACCCGCCGGTGGCGATCCGCTTCGACGCGCCGCGCGACCTGCGGGCCGTGCTCTTCATCCCCGACCTGCGCCTCTCGACGCGGGCCATGCGTGCCGCGCTGCCGGACACCGTCCCGCTCGCCGACGCCGTGGCGAACCTCCAGCGGGTCGCCCTGGGCGTGGCCGGTCTCGCGACGGGGAGGACCGACCTCCTGCGTCACCTCACGATCGACCGGCTCCACGAGCCCTATCGGGCGGCCGTGTACCCGCAGCTGCCGCAGCTGGTGGCCGCGGCGCGCGAAGCCGGCGCGCTCGGCGCCTGCCTCTCGGGTGCCGGCAGCACGGTCATCGCGTTCGTGGATTCGCTGCGCCTGATCACGCGCCTCGAGGCGGCGTTCCGGGCCGCTTCCGCGGACCTGGACCTGCCGGGACGGGTGGAGCTGGTCGCGCCCCGCAACGAAGGCGCGCGCATCCTGCCGGAGGCGTAGCTCGCCCGGATCGCGCGGCTGCGCGGCTGCGCGGCCGGCGTACTCGCCCGGTCGCGAGCCCTGTGCGTGGCTGCCCCGGATCGCGGGGCTACGCGGCCGGCGTATTGGCGCGGATGAACTCCAGGACGCGTTCCCAGGCATCCGCGGACGCCTGCGCGAAGTCCTCCTGCTTCCGGTCGAAGAAGGAGTGCGGCGCTCCCGGGTACGTCACGATCTCGTTCGGCACGCCGGCCGCCGAGAGCGCAGCTTCGAATGTCTCCACCGCGTCGGCCGAGATGCCCTGGTCCGCCCCGCCGAAGATGCCCAGCACGGCGCCGCGCATGAGCCCGGTCGAGTCCGCGGGCGCCGGGACGTCGCTGCGGGCGCTTCCCACCGGCCAGCCGTAGAAGCCGATCACGCCGGCGAGGTCGAGCCCCATGGTCGAGGTCATGTAGGCGAGGCGCCCGCCGAAGCAGAAGCCGATCGTGAAGATCGCGCGGTCGCGCCCGCCGTCGACCGTTCGGAGCTGCTCCGCCGCCGCCGTGACGTCCCAGGACAGACTGGAGAAGCGCGTCTCGGCGACGTGGGTCATGAAGTCGAAGTCGGCCGTTCGCTCGCGGACGCCAATCCCCGCGGTTCGGCCGAAGTAGTCGACTGCCAGCGCGTCGATCCCCGCCTCGGCGAACCGGAGCGCCAGCTCCTCGTAATACGGGTGCAGGCCGCGCACGTCCGGCAGGACCACGATCCCGGCGCCGATCGGCTTCTCGGCACGCGCCAGCAGGCCGGCGAATCGACCACCGTCGCCGGACCGGAGCACCACCTCCTCGGTGTCGATGGCGCCGCCGGCAATCGGGGCGATCGGCGGCGTGCTGTCAAGGTCGAAACACATGGCGCGCGGATCCTCCGGGTCTCGTGGGTGTGGCCTTGT
>CAZKXK010000287.1:0-3102 GCA_964556585.1 uncultured Anaerolineaceae bacterium | reverse complement strand
GCGGGTGAGCCGCCCCCGACCACCTGACCCGCCTGCGGACGGCCCCGATCGCCGCGGCACGGGCGCGGTAGATTGGTGCCGCGCCGGCGGCCGACGCCGGCGGATTCCCGGAGGCACCCGATGACCGCGAACGGCATGCTCCACGACGCCCCGGAGCGGGCGCTCCGTTCGCTCTTCGTGGGTCTGTCCCACCGCCGGTCCCTGGGCCGGCTGGCGGTCAGGGTGCCGGTGACCCTCCCCATGGTCGGCCGCTTCGTGGCCGGCGAGACGCTCCCCGAGGTGCTGGAGGCGCTCGAGCGGCTGCGGGGTCTCGGCTTCATGACGACCGTCGACGTCCTCGGCGAATCCGTCGCCTCGGCGGAGGAGTGCGGGCACGCGGCCGGGCGCTACGAGGAGACGCTCGGGGCGCTCGCCGACCGCGGCCTGGACCGCAATGTCAGCCTCAAGCTGACCCAGATGGGCCTCGACATCTCGAGCGAGGTGTGTCTCGAGACGGTCGCCCGCGTCATGCGCGCGGCGGCGGCGCTCGGGGCGTTCGTTCGGATCGACATGGAGGAGCACTCGAAGACCGATCGAACCCTCGCCATCTGGCGCGAGCTACGCCCGATCAACCCCGAGACGGGCGTCGTGATCCAGGCCGCCCTGCGCCGCAGCGGCGCCGACATCGAGGCGCTCATCGCCGAGGGGGCCCGGGTGCGCCTCTGCAAGGGGGCGTACAACGAGCCGGCATCGGTCGCCTTCCGCGCACGCGAGGAGGTGGACGCGGCCTACGAGACGCTCGCCCGCCGGTTGCTGCGTGACGGCGCCCACCCGGCGCTGGCGACCCACGACGGGCGCCTCATCGGGCGCCTGCTGCGTTTCGTCGATGCCGAAGGGATCCCCCCGGAACGGTACGAGTTCCAGATGCTCTTCGGCGTGCGCCGCGATCTCCAGGCGGAGCTGCTCCGGCGCGGACAGCGGGTCCGGGTCTACGTTCCGTACGGGACCGAGTGGTACCCCTACTTCATGCGGCGGCTGGCCGAGAAGCCCGCCAACGTGACGTTCCTGCTGCGCAGCCTCCTCAAGGAGGGCCGCGGTTCCGTGGCCTGACCGGCGGGTCGCGGCGCGTTCACGCGCCCAGGCGCTCCCGGAGCCAGGCCGTCATCTCGTCCACCACGCGCGCCCCCTCCACCGGGTCGTGGTGCGGCTCGTGGCGCACGTCCGGGTAGAGCCGGCGCTCCACGGACGGGTACGCGCCCGCGTACGCGCTCGTCCCGGTGGGCACGAGCGTGTCCGCGGTCCCGTGGATCAGCAGGACCGGGAGCGGGAAGCCGCCCCGTTCGGCCAGCCGCTCGCGGACGCGGTCCATCGCCTCGAAGAGCCGGCTCGCCAGCCGCAGGCTCGTCCGGGATTCGCAGAGCGGGTCGGCGGCCACCGCGGCGCCGATCGCCGGGTCGCGCGACAGCGCCGCGCCGTCCCACGGGTTTCCGATCGCGAGGCGGGGGAGCACAGTCGCGAGGAGCGGGAGCGCCCTGCGGAAGATCGGGCGGACGTTCGAACCGAGCGCCGGTGCCGAGAGGATCGCAACGTCCGGCAGCGGGCGCCGGTCCAGCAGGTAGTCGGCCACCTGGAGCCCGCCGAGCGAGTGGCCGTAGATCGCGGCCGGCAGGCCGGCCCGGCGCGACGCGGCCAGCCGGTCCTCGATGTCGTCCAGGAAGCTGGCCCACCGCTCCACGTCCGCGCGCGGCCCGGCGGAGGCGCCGCATCCCCGCTGGTCGTAGGAGGTGACGGCGATGCCGGCCGCGGCGAAGCGACCCGCGGTCGCCTCGTGGCGGCCGGAGTGCTCGCCGAGGCCGTGGACCACGAGGAGCGTCGCCCAGGGCGCACCGGAAACGGGCCAGCGCCGGGTGAGCAACGCGGTCCCGTCGCGCGCCGCCTGGGTCTCGATCTCCGCCATCGCGTGCTCCTCTCCAGGTGCCGCCGCGGGCGCGGGCCCGCTCAGGCTTCCTCGATGACCGCCGACGTGGTCGCGCCGGGAGTCGTCTGGGCCACGATCACGCCCACCAGCACGAGAAACCCGCCGACCAGCTGCACCGGGGAGAGGCGCTCGCCGAACAGGATCGTGGCCAGCGTGATCGTCCACACCGGCTCGACGGTCGAGACGAGCGCCGCCTGCGCCGCGCCGATCCGGGCCGTGCCCGCGTAGAAGGCGGAGATCGCGAGCGCGGTCGAGAAGACGGCGATCCCGGCCAGGCCGTACCAGGCGCCACCCGGCACCCGCCACGGGACGGTCGGCTCGCCGGTCGCGACTGCCATCAGCGCCACCACGACGAAGGTCGCGCTGATCATGAGGGCGGACGCCACGGCCGGGCGTGTCTCCGCGCCGATGCCACCCGTCCGTTCGCTGGCCGTCTCGCCGCGCCGCTCGCCGGCCAGGCGGGCCGCCAGGATGATGTACACGGCGTATAGGCACGGGGAGACGACGATGAGCACCAGCCCGACGAGCTCGGCATGCGTCTCGATGCCACCGAGGGTGAGCACGACCCCGGTGGTCACGATCCCGAGGGCGGTCCACGGCCGGCGGCCGTGCAGCCCGTTCCCGAAGCGAATCGACAGCACGGCGACCAGGGCGGGGTACATGTACACGATCAGCGAAGCGAGCGACGCGGAGATGTACTCCAGGGCGGCGTAGTAGGTGCCGGCGTTGCCCACGAAGAACGCCCCGAGCCCCAGCAGGGCGACCAGCCGCCGGCGCGGCAGCCGGCGCAGGGCGGCCCGGTTCGCCGGCACGAGAAGCGCCCAGGCCCAGACGAGCAGCCCGGCCAGGAGAAAGCGCCAGTACAGCAGCGCGAGCCAGTCGAGGCCGGCCCCGTAGACGCTCTTCGCGAAGAGTGGACCCGATCCGTACCCACAGGCGGACGCAGCCGCGAGCGCGACTCCCAGGGCCCGGCGACGATCCACCACACGAGCCTAACAAGCGCGCCAGCCCGTCGTGCGACGGGTTGGCCGAACGTGCGGCCGGGGGACCCCGGGAGTGCGGACGGCGCCCGGGCTCGGGGGCGTCCTCCCCCCCCGGCGAGGCCGCCCGCGACGTCCGCCGGCCCGGCCGGGCACCGCGCCGGC
>CAZKXK010000286.1:0-3112 GCA_964556585.1 uncultured Anaerolineaceae bacterium | reverse complement strand
CGAGCGCGCCCACGCGGTGATCCTGACCAACGACTACAGCGAGGCGAGCCCGCTCATCCTCCTCGGTACCGGGCTGCCCCCGGTCTACTCGGGCCACAACGCGTTCTGGGACTGGGGGCCCCCGCCGCCCGACCGCACGATCGTCATCCATGTCGGCGACTGGCGGCCGGCCGATTACGGCGACTACTTCACCGGCTGCCGCGACGTCGCCCACATCGACAACGGGCTCGCCATCCAGAACGGCGAGCAGGGCGGGGCGGTCACGGTCTGCACCGGCCTGCGCGCTTCATGGTCGGCGATGTGGCCGGCGCTTCGGACGATCAGTTAGCTGCTCCGTCGCTCCCTAGCCCTCGACGCAGTCGAGGGGCTCCGAACCATCGCGGGCGACGAGGACGGCGCCTCCCGGCTCCTCGCCCAGAACCGCGCGCTCCGATCCGGCTCGCGAGATGGGACGTGCACCGGGCGACGGGACGTTTCTCCAACTCGCCCTGTGCATCCGAGCCCGGAGCGGGCACAATCCGGCGATCGGGCGGGGGCACCAGAACCTTCGGGTTCTCACCGGCGCGGCGTCCCACACGGTCGCCTTGACCGTCGCTCAGGGCCAGCGGCGAGACCAATGTCGATTTCGGCCGATCCTTGTTCGACGAGTGAGTAGGAGCCCAACCGAGGCGGTCGAGATCGACCGGACCCGAGGCTCCCGGTGTATGGGGGAAGCAAGCCGATGCGCGTGATGGTCATTGTCAAGGGAACCCAGGCATCCGAGTCGGGTGCGCCCCCCGACGAGGCGATCTTGGCCGAGATGGGCCGATTCAACGAGGAGCTGGTGAGGGCCGGCGTCCTGCTCGCGGGGGAAGGCCTGCAGCCGAGCTCGCGCGGCGTTCGCGTCCGGTACTCCGGTAGCGAAAGGACGGTCATCGACGGGCCGTTCACCGAGGCCAAGGAGCTCGTGGCCGGCTTCTGGCTCTGGCAGGTGCGCTCGCTCGACGAGGCGATCGCCTGGGCTCGGCGCTGCCCGAACCCGATGCCGGGCAGCGAAGGCGAGATCGAGATCCGGCCGGTGATGGAAGCCGACGACCTCGGCGAGAGCCTGACGCCTGAGCTGCGCGACCAGGAGGCGCGTCTGCGCGGCCAGGTTGCCCCGGCATCCTAGCCGCCACACCTTCAGGCCGGGACGCTCTGTTGAACACACGAATGACAGGAAAGGAGACCACGATGCGATTCCTTGGCTACACGATCGGCGACGACTCCACCCCGCTCCCGACCCCGACACCCGAGCTGTTCGCGGCGATGGGCACCTTCATGACCGAAGCCGTCAACGCGGGTGTCCTCGTCGCGACCGGCGGGCTCGCCCCGTCGTCCGAAGGGACCACGATCCGGCTCGAGGATGGCACCTTCGCGATCACCGACGGTCCATACACCGAGGCAAAGGAGCTGATCGGCGGGTGGGCACTGCTCGAGTGCGCCTCGAAGGAGGAGGCGATCGAGTGGTCGAAGCGTTTCCTTGCCATCAACGGCAGCGGCGAGACGCGCCTCCGCCAGGTCTTCGGGGCGGAGGACGTCGGTCCCACTGCGCTCTAGCGTGTCCGAGATTGACCGCGCCATCGACGCGGTCTGGCGGATCGAGTCAGCCCGGCTGATCGCCGGGCTGACTCGCATTGTCCGCGACGTGGGCCTCGCCGAGGATCTCGCCCAGGATGCGCTCGTCCTGGCGCTCCAGCAGTGGCCCGAGTCAGGCGTCCCGGAGAACCCTGGCGCCTGGCTCATGGCCGTCGGTCGGCGACGGGCGATCGACCTCCTGCGCCGGCAGGCGCTCCTGGCGCAGAAGCACGACGTGATCAGGCGCGATCTCGAGGCCCAGCAGGACGTCGCCCTGGCCGAGCGCGACATGGCGATCGACGACGACATCGGCGACGACCTCCTTCGCCTCGTCTTCGTCGCCTGCCATCCGGTGCTCTCGAAGGACGCTCGAGTGGCCTTGACCCTGCGCCTGGTCGGCGGTCTCACGACGGGCGAGATCGCGCGCGCATTCCTCGTTTCCGAGGCGACCGTCGCCCAGCGGATCGTGCGCGCGAAGCGGACCCTGGCCGAGGCACGCGTGCCATTCGAGATTCCGCGCGGGGACGAGCTCAGCGCCCGCCTTGCATCGGTCCTCGAGGTGATCTACCTCATCTTCAACGAGGGCTACGCGGCGACCGGCGGCGAAGACTGGACGCGGCCGGGGCTGTGCGAGGAAGCCCTGCGGCTCGGCCGGATCGTCGCCCAGCTCGCCCCACGAGAGCCCGAGGTGCATGGCCTGGTCGCCCTGATGGAGATCCAGGCCTCGCGCCTGCGGGCGCGGGTCGGGCCGACCGGGGAGCCGATCGTCCTCCACGAACAGGACCGAGGGCGCTGGGACTGGCTCCTCATTGGACGCGGACGCGCAGCGCTCGAGCGCGCGGAGCGCCTCGGGGGCGCCCTTGGTCCGTACACCATTCAGGCGGCGATCGCCGCCTGCCACGCGAACGCCCGGACGGTCGAGGAGACGGACTGGACGCGGATTGCGGCGCTGTATGACGCCCTCGCCCAGCTCGCCCCGTCGCCCGTGGTCGAGGTCAACCGAGCAGTCGCCGTCGGCAGGGCGTTCGGTCCCGCCGCGGGCCTCGAGGTCCTCGATGCCCTGCGCTCGGGGCCGTCGCTCCAGGGCTACCACCTGCTTCCAGCCGTGCGAGGCGATCTTCTGGCGAAGCTCGGTCGGGTGGAGGAGGCCGGGGCCGAGTTCCGGCGGGCCGCCGCCATGACAGGTAACGGCCGCGAGCGCTCGCTCCTCCTTGGGCGGGCCGCCGCCGCGACGCAGGAGGCATGAGGCGGGCCCGCTGCGGATCAACCGCGTCGAACTCGTCTTGCCAATCAGGTACGCGGGGGCGACCGGCGCACTCACCCGCCCCCTTCCTTTAGACGGGAGAAGAGGCTCGTCCTCGTCAACCCCTGCCCGCCGTCCCGGTAAGGCTCGAGGATCGAGCTCGATCAGGCCGGCGCCGGTGGACGCGGCGGCGTCAGTCGCCGATGGCCCGAGAGCCTTGCATCATCCCGTACACGTTGCCGTCCGGCCCTCGGAAGTGGAACCAGCCGAAGT
>CAZKXK010000285.1:1769-3127 GCA_964556585.1 uncultured Anaerolineaceae bacterium | reverse complement strand
AGGTACTGCTGCCAGAGCGGATGGTCCAGCCCGAATGCGCCCAGAAAGTAGCCCATCATCTTGTTGGCCGCGTCGGGCTGCAGGGACATGCGCGAGAGCATCCCCGAGACCGGATCGCCCGGCATGAAGCGCGGGATCATCCAATCCACCGTCACCGCGACGAAGAACGTCAGCAGGTAGGTGACGAGTTTCCGCGCGAAGTACCGGCGCACGATGCCTCCGGGAGAGATTGGGGGGACAGGAGCCGCGTCCCTCCCCCCGGCACGCGGGGGGAGGGACGCGGACTAACGAGAGACGCTTACTGGGCCAGCTTCAGCGTCGTGAGCATGAGCACGGCGCCCATGTTCCAGTACCCGCGCCACGTGACAGGCATGTAGTGCGGGCTGCCCGTCGCCGAGGACGGCCAGTTGGTCCATACGGTGTTGCTCGCCTGCGACCACGCGCCGTTGTACCAGAGCGGGATGATCGGCAGGTCCTGCAGCTGGATGGTCTGGATCTGCGAGATGATCTTCTTCATCCCGGCGACGTTGCTCGTCGACGTCGCGTCGAGCTGCTGGACCAGGCTCCAGATCGTGGCGTTCTTGTAGCGCCCGTCGTTGCCGGCGTTCTGCACGCTCTGGATCGGCTGGCGGAACATCCAGTTGTAGTACGCCCAGGGGGTGTTGGCGATCTGGGCGTCGTTGGCGATCGCCAGGTCGAACTTGCCCGTATGGAGCTTGTTGGTCCGGTCGTTGTAGGACGGGTAGTTGGGGGTGATCCTGATCCCGGCCTTCTTCGCGCTCTGGGCGATCGACTGGATGGATGCCATCCAGTCCGTCCAGCCATTCGGCACGATCAGGCTCAGGTTGATGGTGGAGCCGTCCTTGTTGCGGAAGTAGCCGTCGCTGCCCATCTTGTAACCGGCGGCCGTCAGGATCTTCTTGGCGTCTGTCGGGTTGTAGGTGTAGCCGTACTTCGCGACGACCGACTTGTCGACGAACTGGTTCCAGGTGGGCAGGAGCCCGGTCGGGTTGGCAGCCTGGACGATCTGCCCGTAGACGTTGTTGACGATCTGGCTGACGTTGATCGATTCGGCCAGCGCGCGCCGGAAGACCGGATCGCTCGTTGGCTTCTTCGTGTCATTCGTCACGAGCCAGGCCGTGTTGGCCGAGAGCATGTACGGCGGCTTCGCGTAATAGGTCTGGATGCCGTAGCCGCCGATGCCGCTCACGATGCTGTTGATGCCCGGCAGGAAGTTGTTGCTCAGGTCGATCTGGCCCCCGAGCATCTGGCCCAGCGACACGTTGTTGCTGCCATTGACCTGGTCGATGATGTAGGTCGGCTTGACGTCCAGGCCCAGCAGCGTCTTGCCCCACCAA
>CAZKXK010000285.1:0-1669 GCA_964556585.1 uncultured Anaerolineaceae bacterium | reverse complement strand
GTCCAGCTGCCGCTCTGGGCCAGCCAGGGGATGAACTTGTCCGTGAGCGGGTTGTACAGGAAGAGCGAATCGTAGAGCAGCCCCATCGTGCCGGTTGCGTAGTCCCAGTTCTTGATGGGGTTGAAGTCACCGGGCGGGCCGTACATCGTGCCGCTCGTGTAGAGCGTCTTGTTGCGCGGATACGACGAGGGAATCGTGGGGCCTGCCGCGCTGGCGGCTGCCGGGAACAGGGCCCCGACCAGACTCGCGCTCGCCAGCAGGACAAACAGCCTTCGCTTGAGACCCAATCTAGTTCCTCCTTCTTGCCTCCTCCGGAACGGAGAGGCGCCACCTGCGTTGCAGGGCAGTCAACGCGCAGTCATTCGCGAGGCACACCTCCCACGCTGGATTGCCGAATGACCAGCTCCGTCGGCAGGAGCACCCGTCGGGGGGAGCGACCCGGATCCCCCAGGAGCTGCAGCAGGGCCCGGGCAGCCTCGGCCCCCTGCTGGCGAACTCCCTGCCGCACGGTCGTGAGGGGCGGATCCAGGTGGGCCGCGAACTCGAGGTCGTCGAACCCGGCGAGGGCCACGTCGTCGGGGACGCGCAACCCGCGCCCACGAATCGCCTCGAGGGCACCGGCCGCGGTCGCGTCGTTGGCGCAGAAGATCGCGTCGACACCCCGGTCCAGCAGCTCGGCGGCCGCCGCGACTCCGCTGGAGCGATTGAAGTCACCGTCCGCGATCAGGCCATCCGTGTTGAGCCCCGCCCGTCGCATCGCACGGAGATACCCGATCACGCGGTCTTCGCCGGCAACCGTGCCGCGGCTGCCCGTGATGTGGCCGACGCGCGCCCGACCGATGGAGATCAGGTGCGTCGTGATGGCGTCGGACGCCTGCTCGTTGTCGATGTCGACATAGCTCGCCGTCCGGTCGGCACGTCGGTGGCCGATCAGGACCGTGCTCAGGCTCGACGAGAGCAGGCCGTCGACGACTGGGTCGTCCAGGGTGTTGGCCGAGACCACGACGCCGTCGAGGAAGCTCATCCCCAGGACGTGGTCCAGGGTCTCCTCCTTCGTCCGGTTGCCCAGCCACAGCATCATCCCGGCGCCCTGCTCCGCGAGGTAGTCCGTGATGCCCTGGAGCAACTGGGAGAAGTATGGATCCTGGAACAGCAGGTGTGGGTCGATATGCATCACGACGCCGACCACGCCGGATCGCCCCGACGCCAGCGTGCGGGCCGCGGCGTTCGGTCGGAAGTTGGTCCTGGTCACCACGTCGAGCACGCGACGCCGAGTGTCCTCGGCCACCGTGCCGCCGTTCAGGACGCGAGACACGGTCGCACGCGAGACGCCACTCAGCGCCGCGAGGTCGTCGAGAGTCCGGGCCGGGCCCTCCTCACCTGACTCCCTGCTGGGTTCCTTCGAGACCAACGGCCGCCCTCCTGCGGCGCGAGTGGAAGCGCTCTCAGACTATGCGCCAGTGGTACGCGTGTCAAGGGTCGGTTTGGCCGTCCGTGACGCCCATGCAAGAATATTCGTGCAATGAGAGCGCTTCACATGTGTCAGACTGAAGCGACTACGCATCGGTGCAGAGGAGCCCCATGACCGCGCAGGTGACGCCACCCCGGAGGGAATCCCACTGGCTTCGCAACGCGTCGATCGGTGTCATCGTGGTCATGGTTGTCCTGG
>CAZKXK010000284.1:0-3161 GCA_964556585.1 uncultured Anaerolineaceae bacterium | reverse complement strand
GGCGTGCCGCGTGCCCGGCCGCGCGTGGTGCCGCGTGCCCGCCCGCGCGCGCCTTCCCCACGTGGGCAGCGGCCGTGCGGGTCGCCTGCACGGTCCCGGGGGCGACCGTGTCCGGGTCCTCGCCGACCGCGTCGACGATGCCGACCACGACCGTCCGGATCGGGGCCCCGGGCGCCGCCAGGACCTGGCGGGCGGAGTTGCCCTCGTCCAGGATCAGGACCGTCTCACCGGCGCCCGCGCCCACCGAGTCGACCGCGATGACGTAGCCGCCGGCGGGGGTTCCGGCCGGGTCCAGGAGGTCACACAGCAGGAGCGTCCGGCCGTCGAAGGCAGGCGCGTTGATCGTCGAGACGACCGTCCCCACGACCCGGCCGATCTTCACGGCGTCACCCCGTCGAGCGTGGCCACCGCGTCCACGATCCCCACGATGGCGTGATCGACGGGGACGAACGGGTCGGGCATGGCCTGCGCGGCCTCGCGCGCGGCGACGAAGTAGACCAGCTCGCCTGGGCCCGCCATGTGCACGGCGTCCGCGGCGACGAGCTGGCCCCCAACCGGCTGGCAGTGCCGGTCGAGCGGCTGGATGACCAGCAGCTTCACGCCCTCGAGGCCCGGCGACTTCACCGTGGCGACCACGGTTCCGATCACGCGCGCCAGCTGCATGACGGCTACTCCCGGATCCGCGCGGCGAAGCGCGCGTCGGCGGCCAGGTTGTGGGCCATCTCGGCGTGGAGGAGCGGGATCACCCGCCACGCGAGGCCGGGGGACCCGCCGATCCGCCCGGTGCCGATCTCCACCGCCGCCTCCACGTCGGCCACCGTCCCGTCGAACAGGAGGTAGCCCTTGCCACCGAGGTCGTCGGCGAGGCGGATCTCGAGGAGCCGGACCCGGGCGCCCTTGAGCCCGGCATCGGCGGCTTCGAGGATGGCGGCGACGGTGCCGGTCTCGATGACCCCGAGCGCCTCACCCGAGGCGGCGCGGCGCTCCCCGCGGATGGCGGCCACGAGGTCCTGGCGGACGTTGGGGATGAGGACGACGTCGAGCACCGAGGAGCCGCCGACCTCGCGGCCCGCCTCGAGCGCCTCCTCGACGTCGGCGACCGCGCCGCCGACAAGGATGAGGTACTTGCCGGGGTGGACCGTGCCGGCCCGGATCACCTCGATCGGGGCCCGCTTGGCCATCGCGTCGCCGGCCTCGATGCCCGCGGCGATCGAGCCCAGCTCGAGGAGCGCCAGGGCGGGCTCGATCGCCGGCCGGGCCTCCCCCATCAGACGATCCGCAGCGCGCCGACGACGGTGATCCGCCGCTCGCGCGAGAAGGTCCGCGGCCTGGTCAGCCCATCGCCGGACGGGCTCGCGATCGAGAACGATGTGAATCCCTCGCCGCCCTCGCCGAGGCCCGCGAGGTTGGGCCCGTTCGTCACGAAGATGCTGCAGTTCATCGCCCGGGCCATCCTCGTGATCGTCTCGACGTTCGTCGAATGGATGGAGGCCGTGTGGCGGAAGCCGTGCTCCATCCGGACGGCCAGGTCGATCGCCTGGTCCACCGTCCCCACCCGGACGACCGGGAGGACCGGCATCATCTGCTCGGTCCAGGCCAGGCTGTGCTCGCGCGGGACGTCGGCGACGAGGAGGCGTGGAGCCGGCTCCGCCTGGACGCCGATCTCCGCGAGGATCGCCGCCGCGTCGCGGCCGATCCAGGCCGGGTTCATCACGCCCGGCTTGCCGGGCTGGCCGAGCTCCGTGAAGATGACACGCTCCAGCCGGCGCAGCTCGTGCTCCTTGAGCAGGTAGGCCCCGTGCTGGGTCATGGCCCGGAGCAGCCGGTCGGCAACCGAGTCCACGACCAGGACGACCTTCTCGTCGATGCAGACCAGGTTGTTGTCGAACGAGGCGCCGCGGACGATGTCCCTCGCGGCCCGCTCGACGTCGGCGGTCTGGTCGACGACCGCGGGCGGGTTGCCCGGGCCGGCCGTGATCGCCCGCTTGTCCGTTCGCAGCGCCTCGCGCACGACCGCGGGACCTCCCGTCACGAGGAGGACGCGCACGCCGGGGTGGCTCATCAGCGCACGGGCGGTCTCGATCGTGGGCGTCGCCACCGCGGTCACGAGGTTCGGCGGGCCGCCCGCCCCGACGATCGCGCGGTTGATGAGGCGGATCGTCTCCGCGGAGCAGCGCCGCGCACCGGGATGCGCGTTGAAGATGACGGCGTTGCCGGCCGAGACGATGCTGATCGTGTTGTTGATGATCGTCGAGGTCGGGTTGGTGACGGGCGTGATCGCCGCCACCACGCCGAACGGGGCGAACTCGGTGACCATCATCCCGGCATCGCCCGTGACGGCCTGGACCTCGAGGTCCTCCGGGCCCGGGGCCTTGGAGGCCACGAGGCGGTTCTTGACGATCTTGTCCTCGACCCGCCCGAGGTGCGTCTCCTGGTGGGCCATGCGGGCCAGCTGCTCCGCGTGGTCCAGCATCGACCGGCGCACGGCGTCGATGATCACCTTCCGGCCGGCAAGACCCTGGCCCCCGAAGGCGCGGAAGGCCTCCCCGGCGGCCGCCGCGGCCTCGTCGATCGTGGCGTGGATGCCGTCGCCCAGCTCCGCGGCCGCGGCGGCCGACAGCTCCGCCTCCGCCCGGAGGCCAACGCCCGGCCGCTCACCGCCGGCGGCCGCGACCCGCCGGCGCACCCGCTCGATGATGTCGGCGATCTCGCGCCCGTCGAGCTCGTTCATGGCCTGTCCCCGCTACTTGCGGTAGACCTCCCGGCCGCCGATCTCCCACGTGTCCACGATCGCCATGATCACGGCGTCGCAGGGCCGGTCCCGGGTGGTCTCGGTCTGGCGGGCGGAGCTCCCGGTGGCGTAGAGCACCACCTCGCCGACGCCCGCCCCCACCGTGTCGGCCGCCACGACGTAGCCGCCTGCCTCGTGGTTCTCCGCGTCCAGCTGGCGCACGACCAGGAGCGCCCAGCCTTCCATGAGCGGCTCCTTGCGGCTCGCCACCAGGGTCCCGGTCACGCGTCCGAGAAGCATCTTCCACCACCTGCCTGGGGAGCGGCGCGCCGGCGTCGAGCCGGCGCGCCCCCCCCAGCCACCAAGCCCATGCGGGACTCAGCCGTCCCCACGTCGAGCCCCCCCAGCGGCAACAACAGGTCCACCTTGA
>CAZKXK010000283.1:0-3205 GCA_964556585.1 uncultured Anaerolineaceae bacterium | reverse complement strand
ACGAAGACGTGGGTCATGGCCGGGGAGTATACCGGGCAGCGCTCGCCGCCCTCGCCCTACTCCCAGCCGGCCGCGCCGCGGAGGGGGACGAAGACGCACGGCCCGTGCTTCGACGTGGCGAGCGCCGCGCCCCGGCGCTCCACGAGGAGCAGCTCCTGCTCCCACCGGCCCCCGACCGGGATGACCAGCCGCCCGCCGTCGGCCAGCTGCTCCGCCAGCGCGTCGGGGACTTCCGGTGCAGCGGCGGCCACGGTGATCCGCGCCCACGGCGCGCCTTCGGGCCAGCCCAGGCTGCCATCCGCGACCCGGATCTCGACGTGACCCCCGTAACCGAGCGCGGCGAGGCGCTCGCGCGCGGCGTCGGCGAGGTCCGGCAGCCGCTCGACTCCATGCACGTCGCAGCCCATGGCCGCGAGAACGGCGGCCTGGTAGCCGGAGCCCGTCCCGATCTCCAGGACGCGGCCGCCCGAAGGCGGGTCCAGCAGCTGCGTCATGAACGCGACCATCCAGGGCTGGCTGATGGTCTGGCGATCGCCGATCGGTACCGCCTGGTCCGCGTACGCGAGGTCGCGGCTTCCTTCCGGCATGAACCGCTCGCGAGGCACTGCCGCCATTGCGGCCAGGACGCGCTCGTCCACGATCCCGCGCGCGCGAAGCTGCCCGCGGACCATCGCGTCGCGTGCCGCCTCGAGCCGTGCCGCGTCGGTGGGCCGATCCACGGCCCGAGCATACGACGGGGGTGGGCCGGCTACCCGCTCGGTGAAGGCACCGGGGACGGTGACGGCGACGGCGCCGCGCTCGGCTTCGGCGTGGCGCTCGGTGCAGCCGACCCCGTGGCGGACGGGCTCGCCGAGCCGCTCGGGGTCGACGCAGAGGCGCTTGCGGCGGGCGACCCGGATGCCCCCGGCACCACGGACCCGCTGGGCGCCGCGGACGCCGGGGCGGTCGGCGGCGGGGCCTGCGTACCCGGCACGAGGGACGGGATCGGCTTCGGGCTCGGGAGCGGTGTCAGCAGCCCGCCCTTCCCCAGGACGACCGCGTTGAGCACGATCAGCACGAAGACCGCGATGACCCCGATCACGAAGATCGCCGAGGCGCGGTCGTCGATGTGGACCGCGATGTCCGACGCGGTCTGCGCCCGCTGGGGCACGGCCGGTTCACGGCTCCCCCGCGCCCCGCGGCCGGAGTCGCGACCCTCGCCGCGGCTCGCGGCACTCTCCCGGCCACGACGCACGATGGTCGAGGCGGCACCTTTCGCGCGCTGGCCCTTCCCGCGATCGCCCTTCGCCGGCTCTTTGGGCCCCTCGGCGTCGCTCTCCCCGGCCTCGGCGCTCTCGCCCGCGATGCCCGCCCCATCGAGCTCGTCGTCCTCCGGCAGCTGCTCGCCGTCGAGCGCCTCGTCGTTCGGCATCGCCTCCGGGTGCGCGTCCTGCGCGCGGTCGTCCGGCTTGGTCATCGTGCTGCGTCACTCCATCCATGGGCACCGCCAGGCGGCGGCGAACGCCGGGACCGCGGATCCCGCAAGCCGGCGCCGAGCGATGAGTGTACCGGAGCCCGGCCGGTGCGCGTGCGAGGTCTCGCCGGTACGGGATCGGTCAGCCGCGCCCGCCGCTCCCGGGGCGTGGGCGTCACGCCGCGCGCAGCGGCCTGCTGGCAAGGCCGGCCAGTCCCGCCGCGAGCGTGATGACGCCGAAGACGACGAGCACCGGCCCCACCCCGACTTCCGTGCCGAGAACGCCGCTCGCCGCCATCGCGAACGTCATCGCCCCGAAGACCGCCGAGAACCGGAAGCCAATCACCCGACCGATCATGTCGCCGGGCGTCCGCTCCTGGAAGAGCGTCTGGGTCGGGATGATGAAGACCATGTTGGAGACGCCCATCGCGAATGCCATGCCCAGCGCCAGCGGCAGGCTCGTCGTCAGGCCCAGGCCAACCACGGCGAGCCCGTACACGACATATCCGCCGATCACCATCCGACCCTTCGCGATCCGCGCGCCCAGGAGTCCGATTACGAACCCGCCCACCAGGTTGCCAACCCCGATCCCGGTCTCGAGGAACGCGTAGGCCGCCGTCCAGTCCAGGGATCCCAGCCGCAGGACCACCTTCGCGTAGAAGGGGGCCAGCGCGATCGTGGCGCCGACCGTCAGCTGGGCGGCCACGGCCTGCAGCGTGTTGGCGAGCAGGACCGGCTCGCCCCGCAGGAATCGCCAGCCAGTGGCCAGGTCGTCGCGAATCCCGGACAACCCGGGGATCGGCTCCAGGGACCCGGCCGAGCGGACGACCGGCGGGATCACCACCGCCAGCACCAGCAGCGCCGACGCGACGTACGAGACCGAGTCCATCCAGAACGCCAGCGACAGCGCGCTCCCCAGGAACGCCACGAAGAGCCCCGCAAACGGGTACCCGATCACGTCCGCCAGCGTCTCGCTCAGCCATGTCGCGGAGTTCGCCGTCACCAGCTCGTCCTCGCGGACCACCCGCGGGATCACAGCGGTCCGCGCCGGCCGGAAGAAGATCGAGACGGACGTCAGCAGGAAGACAAGGGGATATGCCAGCACCACGTTGACGCCGACGCTCGCCGGGATGAACAGCACGATGACCGCGCGGAGGAGGTCGCTCACGACCAGGACGCGCTTCTGCTCCCAGCGGTCCACCATGACCCCGGCCAGCGGCCCGAACAGGAGGTTCGGCAGCGTCGCCGCCACAAACGTGAGCGACCCGGCGATCGCCGAGTCCGTCGTGCCGTAGACGAGCGCGGCCAGCGCAACCTGGTTGACGCGATCGCCCAGGAGGCTGATCAACTGACCGGTCCAGAGGGCCGAGAAGGACCCGTTGACGGCGAGGCGGACAAACGGATGGTGGCGCGCCCGAATCGCGACCGCCCGGAGCGCGCCCGGCAGCGGAAGCGCCACCACGCCGCCCGACGACATCGGCGTGGGTTACGCCAGGCCGGCGCCCGAGCCACCCAGCATCATCGGTCGTTCCAGCGCGGCGGCGCCGACCAGGCTCGCCGCGAGGCCGGTTCCCGCGCGGACCCCACCCGGCAGGCCGGGTACCGTCGGTCCGGCAAGCGTTATCGGCTGGCCGGGTTCGAGGCCATGGAGCGTTCGGTCGCGCGGCTCGGCCTGGTCCGGGTGACGCACGAGGCCGGCGAACAGGAAGAACGTCAGGCCAAGGTCAAGGATCAGGTCGCCGAGCGAGAGGA
>CAZKXK010000282.1:0-3209 GCA_964556585.1 uncultured Anaerolineaceae bacterium | reverse complement strand
GCGGGAGATGTGACGCGGTGAGCCTGCTCGTCACGGACCTCCGGGTCTACTACCGTACCCTGGCCGGCGACGTCCAGGCGCTCGACGGCGTCACGTTCGGCATCGCCGACGGCGAGATCATGGGCCTGGCCGGCGAGTCCGGCTGCGGCAAGTCCACCCTGGGCAAGAGCCTGACCCACTTCGACAGCCGGATGCGCTACATCGCGGGCGAGGTGCTCCTCGATGGGGCGTCGCTGCCGATCATGGACTCGGCCGCGATGGACGCGTTCCGGTTCAGGTCCGTGTCGATCATCCCGCAGTACGCCATGAGCGCGATGAACCCCACCCGCAAGATCGGCAGGATGACGGTCGACCTGCTGGAGTCGAGGGGCGTGGATGGCGCCGCGATGCGCCCGGAGATCGAACGCCGCCTGGAGCTGGTCGGCCTGCAACGGGACGTCCTCGATCGGTACCCCATCGAGCTCTCGGGTGGCATGAAGCAGCGCATGGTGATGGTCATCTCCACCCTGTTGAACCCGTCATTGCTCATCGCGGACGAGATCACCTCTGCGCTCGACGTCTCGACCCAGAAGGCCGTGGCGGAGACGCTCGTCGAGTTCCGTGACCGCAAGCTTGTCCGGAGCATGATGGTGATCACCCACGACCTGTCGATCCTGTCCGAGATGGCGGACACGATCACCGTGATGTACGCGGGGAAGCTGGCCGAGAAGGCCGCCACCGACGTCATCATCAACGCGCCCAGGCACCCCTACACGCAGCTGCTGATCTCGTCGCTTCCCGAGGTCGGCGTCAGGTACGAGGACAAGCGGCTGTCGGGGATCCCCGGCAGCCCGCCGGCCCTCCTGAACCCGCCCGAGGGCTGTCGTTTCCGCGCTCGATGTCCCCTGGCGGACGAGCAGTGCCGCCAGGAACCTCCGTTCGTGGAGATCGAGCCCGACCACTTCGTGGCGTGCTGGAAAGTGTCGTGACGCGGTGCTGACCCTCGATCGGATCTCCAAGGTCTACCGGGTGGGGACGTTCGGCGGCACCGATCTGACGGCCGTGCGTGACGTGAGCTTCGACGTGGATGCCGGCCAGGTCGTCTCGCTCATCGGCGAGAGCGGCAGCGGCAAGACCACGATCGGGCGGATGATCCTGCGGCTGGCCCAGGTCACCCGCGGCACGATCAGCCTCGACGGCCAGGACGTGGCGCGCCTGCCGCGCAAGGCGTACTACCGGACGGTGCAGGGAGTCTTCCAGGACCCGTTCAGCTCCTACAACCCGATCTTCAAGGCGGACCATGTCTTCGGCATGATCCGCGGCGTCTATTTCCCCGGCCTGCCGAGCACGGAGTGGGAGTCCCGCGTCGAGGCGTCGCTCCAGGGCGTGGGCCTGGACGCCGGCCAGGTGCTGCACAAGTATCCGCACCAGCTGAGCGGCGGCCAGCTCCAGCGCCTGTTGATCGCCCGCGCCCTGCTCCTGGACATTCGCCTCCTCGTCGCCGACGAGATCATCAGCATGCTGGACGCGTCGACCCGGATCGACGTCCTGAACCTGCTCGGAGATCTCAAGGCGCGCGGCCTCGGGATCCTGTTCATCACCCACGACCTTTCGCTGGGCTACTACAGCAGCCAACGGACGGTGATCCTGCGCCGGGGCCGGATCGTCGAGATGGGCACCACGACCGCGGTGTTCGAGCGGCCCCTGCATCCATACACCCGGATGCTAATCGCGTCGGTCCCGCAGCTGCACAAGAAGTGGGAACGCGGCGGGTCCGACGCGGGCGGCGGGTCGGGATGGACCGCATCTGCCACCGAGCCATGCCGCTACCACGGGGCGATCCTGGACGGTGGCGCGTCCGTGGCGGGTCTCCCCGGCTCGGGCCTGGCCGAGGTCGAGTAGGGCCATTTCGTGGGCTGCGTGCGGCCGAACGCGGACGGCACGTGCGGGGGACGGCCCACGGCCACTGGCTGAGCCGATCGTCGCCGGGCGGCACGGACGGGGCGGCGCATCGGCGGGCCCTATGCGACACTGCGGCACATGCTTGGCGTGACCCTCATCGCGTGCGGCCTCGTGACGGCAGCGGTCGGCACCTGGCGCGGATACGTCAACGCCCGGCACGCGCTCGCCGCGCTCATCCGGGAATGAACGAACCTGCCGCGCCGGCCCGCGCCGCCGACCTCGAGCGCTGGGAGGCCGTGATCGGGATCGAGGTCCACTGCCAGGTCCGGACCGTGAGCAAGATGTTCTGCGCGTGCGCGGTTCCGACCCCGGACGCCGAGCCCAACACGCACACCTGCCCGGTCTGCCTGGCGCTGCCCGGCACGCTCCCGACCATCAACCGGCGGGCCGTGGAGCACGTCCTGGCCGCGGGGGCCGCGATCGGGGCCACGGCGCCCGCGACGACCCGCTGGGACCGCAAGAACTACTTCTACCCGGACCTCCCGAAGGGCTACCAGATCAGCCAGTACGACCTGCCCCTGGCCTCTCACGGGTCTCTGACATTCGACACCTCCGAGGGGCCGGTCACGATCGGGATCGCGCGCGCCCACCTGGAGGAGGACACCGCCAAGCTCGTCCACGCGGCGCGCCCCGACGGCACGCGGGTGAGCCTGGTGGACTTCAACCGTGCCGGCGTGCCGCTCATGGAGATCGTCACCGAGCCCGAGATCCGGACAGCCGAGCAGGCGCGCCGGTACGCCGAGGAGCTGCGGCTCCTGCTCCGCGCCATCGACGTCTCGGACGCGGAGATGGAGAACGGCCAGATGCGAGTGGAGGCGAACGTCTCGCTGCGCCTCCGGGGGACCCAGCCCTTCGGGATCCGGACCGAAGTGAAGAACATGAACTCGTTCCGCGCCGTGGAGCGGGCGATCTCCCATGAGATCGAGCGCCAGGCGGCGGCGCTCGAGGGCGGCGAGACGCTTCTCCAGGAGACGCGCGGCTGGGACGATGCGACGGGCACCACCTACCTGATGCGGGTGAAGGAGTCCTCGGACGACTACCGCTACTTCCCCGAGCCGGACCTGCCGCCGCTGCACCTGGACGCCGGCTGGCTCGCGGGCATCCGGGCGGCACTCCCGGAGCTGCCTGCGGCCCGGCGCGCCCGCTACCGGGACGAGGAAGGGCTCTCCCCGTACGACGCGGCGATGATTGTGGCGGACGAGGGCATGTCGGCCGCCTTCGAGGCGCTCCGCGCTGCCGGTCCGGACCTGCCGGCCAAGGAGCTGGCG
>CAZKXK010000281.1:0-3214 GCA_964556585.1 uncultured Anaerolineaceae bacterium | reverse complement strand
TTGACCGTGGCCATCACGATCCGGCCCTTTGCCTGGGGCGCGCGGCCGCCCGCGCGCTGCTCGGCCTCGATGAAGGGGACCAGGTGTGCCACGGCGGTCTTCATGACCCGGGCGCTCTTCACGACCTGCGGGAGGAACATCTTGCCAGCCCCGAAGAGGTCGCCGACGCGATCCATCCCGGCCATGAGCGGACCCTCGATCACGTCGAGGGGTCGAGCGGCGCGCAGGCGGGCTTCCTCCACGTCCTCCACCACGAACTCGGCGATCCCCTCGACCAGCGCGTGGGTGATCCGCTCCTCGACCGGCAGCGCCCGCCAGGCCAGGTCCGGGCCGCTCCCGTGGGCCCCCCCGCGCGCGGTGTCCGCCACGGCGAGGAGTCGCTCCGTCGCGTCGGGGCGCCGGTTGAGCACCAGGTCCTCGACCCGCTCCCGCAGCCCCGGCTCGATCTCCGAGTAGATCGCGAGCGCGGCCGGGTTCACGATCCCCATCCCCATCCCGGCCGCGACCGCGTGGTAGAGGAAGACCGCGTGGATCGCCTCGCGGACCGGGTCGTTGCCGCGGAACGAGAACGAGACGTTGCTCACGCCACCGCTCACCAGCGAGTGCGGGAAGCGGCGCCGCAGCGCGCGCGTGGCGTCCAGGTAGGCGGTGCCGTACCCGGCGTGCTCCTCGATCCCGGTCCCGATGGCGAAGACGTTCGGGTCGTGGATGACGTCCTCGTCGTCGAACCCGGCCTGTTCCACGAGGATGCGATGGGCGCGCGCGAGGATCTCCACCTTGCGCTCCACGCTGTCCGCCTGGCCGGCCTCGTCGAAGGCCATCACCACGACCGCGGCGCCGTAGCGGCGCGCCAGCCGGGCCTGGGCGAGGAACGGCGCCTCGCCCTCCTTGAGCGAGAGCGAGTTGACGACCGGCTTGCCCTGCACGGACCGCAGGCCGGCCTCGATCACGGACCATTTCGACGAGTCGATCATCACCGGGACGCGGGCGATCGCCGGCTCCCCGGCGATCAGGTCCAGGAAGCGCGTCATGGCCGCCTCCGAGTCCAGCATCGCCTCGTCCATGTTCACGTCGATGAGCTGGGCGCCGTTCTCCACCTGGTCGCGCGCGATCGCCACCCCGGCATCGAAGTCGCCGGCGAGGATCCGCTTCGCGAACGCCCGCGAGCCCGTGACGTTCGTCCGTTCCCCGACGTTGACGAACCGCGAGTCGGGCCCGATCTCCACGGCCTCCAGGCCGGCCAGCCGCGTTCGGCGCGGCAGGGTGGGAACGACGCGCGGCGGGATCCCCCGGACGGCGTCAGCCACCGCCCGGACGTGGGCCGGGGTCGTGCCGCAGCAGCCGCCGACCAGGTTGACCAGCCCGTCGCGCGCGAACCCGGCAAGGACGCCGGCCGTCTGGTCGGGCGCCTCGTCGTAGCCGCCCAGCTCGTTGGGCAGGCCCGCGTTCGGGTAGGCGGTGACGCGCACGTCCGCGACGCGGCCGAGCTCCGCGACGAACGGCCGGAGCGCCGTCGCGCCGAGCGCGCAGTTGAGGCCGATGCTCCATGGACGGGCGTGGCGGACGGAGTACCAGAACGCCTCCGGCGTCTGCCCGGACAGCGTCCGCCCGGAGAGGTCGACGATCGTGCCGGAGAGGAGCACCGGCAGCCGCAGCCCGGCCGCCTCGAAGACCTCCTCGAGCGCGAAGATCGCGGCTTTCGCGTTGAGCGTGTCGAAGATCGTCTCCACCAGCAGCAGGTCCGCCCCGCCGTCGATGAGGCCGTTTGCCGCATCCGCGTAGGCCGACCGGAGCTCCTCGAAGCGGACGTTGCGGGCCCCCGCGTCGGCGACGTCCGGGGAGATCGAGGCGGTCCGGTTCGTCGGTCCCAGCGAGCCGGCGACCCACCGCGGCCGGCCGTCGCGCGCCTCGGCCACGTCCGCGGCGGCGCGGGCCAGCCGGGCGGCGGTCGCGTTCATCTCGTGGGCCAGGTGGGCCAGCCCGTAGTCGGCCTGGCTGATCGCGGTGGCGTTGAAAGTGTTCGTCTCGATCACGTCGGCCCCGGCGTCGAGGTAGGCGGCGTGGATCGCGGAGATGACGTCGGGCCGCGTAAGCGAGAGCAGGTCGTTGTCGCCGCGCAGGTCTCGCGGATGATCGGCGAAGCGCGTCCCCCGGAAGTCGGCCTCGCTGAGCTGGTACTGCTGGATCAGCGTCCCCATGGCCCCGTCGAGGACGAGGATCCGTTCCGCCGCCGCCGCGTCGAGAAGGGATCGGCGCTGCTCGCGCGTGAATGGCTCCATCAGCCGAGTGTAGACCGCGAGCGGTGGCCGGCGCCGGGACCGGGGCGCTCGCGACCGGGGCCTGGGGACGCGATCAATCGTGGTCGAGGCCGAGCTCCGCCGTCAGCTGCTCGCCGGCGTCCCAGTCGGCCCGGTGCTCCTCGAGCATGCGGTGCGCCTCTCGCCCGGCCCAGGCGGCGACCGCCGGGTGCGCGACCCGCAGGGCCTCCCGCTGCGCGTAGCGTCGCTGGATCGCGGCCAGCATCGCCCCATAGAGCGCCCGGGGAGCCATCGCCGCGATCCGCTGCTCGGCGCCGTCCTGGAAGTCGATCGGCACCTTCATCCGGGCGAAGAAGGCGCCCACCTCGCCGGTGAGCGGGTCCAGCGACTGGCTGTGGCCGGTTGAGCGCACGATCGGCGCCGGCGACTCGAAGACGACGAGGGTCATGTCCGGGTCCACGGCCGCGACCGTGACGTCGCCGCCGAACGTGAGGAACGAGTTGAACGCCTCCACCCGGTCGACCGCGCGGATCGTGCCCCACGCGAACGGCTCGGTGTGCGGTGTCGGTGTCGCGCGGGTGATCTCCGCGAGGTGCCCGCGCCCGCCGCCCGTCACCCAGTGCTCCACCAGCTCCGCGTCGAAGTGCTCCAGGGTGGGCCGGTTGCGCAGTGCCACCAGGAGCTGGGCCGAGCCCGTCTCCTCCGGGTGGGAGCCGCCGACGACCAGGAACCCCAGGTGAGCCAGCCTCGCGGCCGCCTCTCGGAGCGCTGGGCCGCCAGTGACCAGATCCCCAGATGCGTTCGTCATGGACCCAAGTGTGGACCCGCCGGCATCTCGTGGCACGCGCCGGACCGGCCGTTCCGCGCGGGCCAGTCGGCCCGGATTGCGGGTCGCGGCGCTCGGGTCCGACGCGACGACGCGCTGGGCGCTCGCGGCGACGCCGTCGTGGCTCACG
>CAZKXK010000280.1:0-3228 GCA_964556585.1 uncultured Anaerolineaceae bacterium | reverse complement strand
AGCTCGAGCTCCATCCCGGGGCGCATGGCCGCTCCGAAGTCCATCGAGCCGTCCGGGTTGCTGTTGGTCGGGTGGGCGGAGTACCCGATCCCCGCCTGTCGGAACAGGAGGGGGTACTGTACGCTGAACGAGACGAGCGCCCCGCCGCCGATCTCGGATTCGGCTCTCGCGACCCACTCCGTATAGACGTCCATGGCCCGCCGGCCGTCGAGCTCAAAGACCGTCCGTCCGGTGGCCTTGGTCACGATTGCCTTCTTGCCCGTCGGCCGGTAGCCGTTCGTGAAGGCAACCCCGACCGGCCCACCGATCGCCGCGAGGGCGAAGTGGTTCGTGAAGGCGTGGCCGTTCGCGATCTGCTGGAACTTGCCCTCGGGTGAATGGTCCGAAGCAGAACCGCCCACGACCGGCACGCCGGGGGCCACGCTTGCGATCCCGCGCAGCAACTCCTCCTCCGGCCCCATGAAAGCGAGGGTCAGGAGCGCCCCTGGGGCGCCGCCGAGCTGCTTCACGACCTCTTCTGCAGCCTTCCTGCCGGCCGCGAACGGGTCATCGCCCACGGGCACGACAGCGGCCGCCCCCGGCCGGTCGGCGATCAGCATCAGGCTGGCCGCCCCGCCGGCGCTCGTGACCCAGCCATCGTCCCGGAACACGCCGGTGGACGACGAGCCGCCCCACATGGGGATTCCGCCGAGCAGCTCGGAGACGCTGCTCGCAAGGACCTCCGTGTCGTACTGCGACGTGGCGAAGAGGATGGCCAGGGTCGGGACGCCTTCCAGCCCGGCCTTCGCCTGCGAGACGAGTTCGGCCGCCGCCGCCCGCGGATCCGTGGACGTCGTGCTGCCGGTGCCAATGCCGCTCATGAGATTGCCTCCTGCATCGTTCCCGAACTGAGTTGCCCGGAGCCGGGCAGCCGTCCCGACTGACTGATCTGGCCGAGGATTGCCGCCCCGAGCAGCGAGGACTGGTCCTGGAACTCGTACTCGAAGTCGCCAGTCCAGCGGCGCCTGGCTTCGAGCATTCCCCGGATCCTGGCCCCGCCGCCGGAGATCCCGGCCCTGTGGCCGAGGTGGACGACCTCGGCGACCTCTGCAAGGTGCCCGCCCAGGTATCGCGCGTTGCCGCGGACGATGCTGAGCAACAGGTCATCGCGCGTGGTCTGGAGTGTCAGGCCGCTGAAGCGGCCCGTAAGAGGCTCAAGGGAGTACCGGCTGCCGCCGATGTAGGGGACGTACTCGGGGAGATCGGCTTCACGGGCGTCCGGGTCCGGACCCAGGAGGAACGCATCAAGCACGCCTGGAACGTAGTGGCCGTAGAACTCGTCGGGGCTCATCTCGCTGCAGGCGGTTCGGCGAAACCAGTCCAGGGCCTCGCCGCCGGCATTCAGCACGAAGAACGTGAGCCAACGCCCCGGGATGACGTGGCAACGCACGTTGAAGGTTGAAGAGGCGATCGGCCTGTCGGTGCATACGCTGGCGATGTCGCATGTCCCGCTGATGATGTTGATGTCGCCGGGCTCGGTCAGGCCTCCCGAGAAGGCCGCGAGTACCGCGTCGTTGCCTCCGCAGAGGACAACGCAGCCATGGGGCAAGCCAAGCTCATCGGCAATGGCAGGTCGGATCGGACCGATCGGCTCGTGGGACTGCCGCAGCGGCGGCAGCATGCCCTCGTCGATGCCGGCGAGACCGAAAACCGTCTGGTTCCAGGTGAGGTCATTGCGCGCCGTGTTGTAGAGGCCGGTGATCGAGACCGTCGACGGATCGATCGCCCACTGACCCGTCATCCGCTTGACGAGATAGGTGTTGCAGTGGCCGAACTTCGCGGTCGCCGCCCAGATCTCCGGGTGCTCGTCCCGGAACCAGAGGATGGACGACAGTGACGAGCCACCCGACACGGGAAGATTGCACGTTTCGGCCAGGAACCTCCTCTCTCCAACAAGGTCACGAATCGCGGCCGACTGCGCGCGCGACCGCCCGTCAAGAAACAGGACGGCAGGCGCGAGGGCAGTGCCGTCGGCGGCCATCGGCGTCAGTCCCGGGGTGGTGACGGAGAGGGAGACGACCTCCACGCCGGCAAGGCTGGCGGACGTGTCCGCGCAGCATTCGCGCAGCGCCTCCCACCAGACCGCCGGCTCGACATCCGCCTTGCCATGGTCGTAGAGGTGCGGGGCGTAGCGGCGCTGCGCCTCGGATCGCTTCACCAGGTCGGAACTGAAGACGGCGATCTTGAGGGCGGTCGTCCCGACGTCGATGGCCAGGATGTCTCCACTCATGGAAGGAGCCCCTCTGCAACGAGCAGCGCCTTGAGCACCTCAACCTTGGCCGCGTCCAGGGGGAGCAGCGGGCGCCGCGGGGTGCCGCCCCGGAAGCCCGCCAGGGTCATGGCCGCCTTGACCCCCGCCACCCCGTGCGATCCGGAGATCGCCGCGTTTATGCGACTCACCCGAGCCTGCAGCGGGACCCCATTCACCGAGTCGCGCGCACGCCCGTAGCTGAACAACCGGAGGGCAAGCTGCGGGAATGAGTTGGCGAGCGACACAGTGCCGCCCGGCGAGCCGCCCAGCATTGCCCGGAACAGGAAGTTGGCCGAACCCGCCAGAACATGGAAGGACGGGCTTTCCAGGGGGAGGAAGTTCTCGATCCCGCTCGCCGCGCTGTCCTTCATCCCCACGATGTTCGGATGGGCGGCCAGGCGGCCGACAAGCTCGGGACTCAGCGTGATGCCGCAGAACCCCGGGGCGTTGTAGAGGAGGAGCGGGATCCGCGCCTGGTCGGCCAGCGTGGAGTAGTAGCGGTACAGGACCTCGTCGGTCATCTGCGCCCGGAAGTAGCCCGGCGATAGGACGAGCCCGTAGTCGGCCCCGAGGTCCGCCGCGGCCGCGAGGAAGCGCTCCGCCTCGCGCTGCCCGTCATAGGCGGCACCGGCGAGGACCACCTGTCCCGGCCCCTTGTGGCGCACCACTGCGTCGAGGACGAGCAGCTTCTCGGCTTCGGCCAGGCTGCGGTTCTCGCCGTTCGACCCCAGGGCGAGGTAGCCGAGGAGCCCGCTATCCGCGTAGCGCCCGAGGTTGAACCGCAGCGCGTCGACGTCGACATCCTCGTTCTGCGCGAATGGTGTGCTGATCGGCGCGAACACGCCGGCCAGCTTCGACAGCTCGTCGAGGAGGGTCACTGCGTCGCCTCACGGATCTCGCCGCCACCGTCGGCCGGCTCGCTCGCATCAGCTCCGAGC
>CAZKXK010000279.1:0-3240 GCA_964556585.1 uncultured Anaerolineaceae bacterium | reverse complement strand
TCGTGCGGGTACTGGACTGCTCGCCGGCATCGATCGCGAGCAGGGCGTACCGGCGCGCGGCCCGGGGATGGTCGAGCCCGCGGGCCACCGCGGCCAGGCGACAGGCCACGGTCCCCTCGGTTGGCCGGTGGCCCAGCTCGCGGAAGATGAGGAGGGCCTCGTTGCCCGTCTGCATCGCCGCCTCGAGATCGCCCGCCTTCCAGTGCGCCAGGTTCAGCGCGGCGAGGACATGCCCGTTCGCGAGGGGATCGCCGCTCTCCACAGCGATCGCCAGCGCGCGCTCCAATGCCGGGCGGGCCGCGTCCACGACACCTTCGTCGGCCAGCAGCGAACCGAGGTGAAGCAGCGTCGTTCCCGTCTCCCGTTCGACACCGGCCGCGTCGAGCCGGGCGAGGGACGCTTCCAGGAAGCTGCGGGCGGCGGCCAGGTCGTCGGTCGCGGCCGCGATCGCGCCCCGCCGACGCAACGCACGGCCCTCGCCGAGGGGGTCGCCCAGGGATGCGAACAGCGCCTGGGCCTCTTCGGCAACCCTGGCGCCGAGGGTGAAATCGGTCACCCAGTAGGCGAGATGCCCCCGGCTGAGAAGGGCCGCGGCGCGAAGCGCCGGCGTCGGGGCGGGCGCCGGCCCGGCCGCCTCGACCAGCCGGCCCAGCCAGTCGAGCCCCTCCGCCGGGTGGCGTCCCAGCCAGTAGTCGGTCAGGCCGACCGCGATCTCCAGCCCGCGGGTGACTCCCGCAGGATCGACCGGCGCCGTGGTCAGCATGCCCAGGACGGCTCGAACGTGGGGCATCTCCCGGTCGAGCAAACGCAGGGTGTCGCTCCGGTCGGCCGTGGCGAGCTGACCCCCGAGCTGGTCTGCGCGGGCCAGGACGGCGTTCGCGTAGCGTGCCCAGGATGCCGCGAGCTCCCGCTCGTCGGCGCCCTCGAGCGTGTGCGCGGCCACGGTGTGGAGCAGCTCGTAGCGGGTCGGCCCAGGCGCGCTGCGGACCTGGACAAGGCTCGCGTCGACGAGCCTGGCCACGACCTCGAACGCGTCGACCGACCGGTCCGTGAAGCTCGCGACGGCCTCGATCAGGGCAGTGTCCGCGTCGGTGACCATCACCGCGAGCGCCAGGAGCGCTTGCCGCTCCGCTGGGCCCAGCCGTTCGACGCTGGTGTCGAGCGCCGCCCACAGGCCGGCTCGACCGCCGGCGGGCCTGCCCGCCCAGCGGCCCAGGTCGGACTCGACCAGCCTGACCACCTCGTCGATCCGCAGCAGCTGGAGGTGACGCGCCACCAGCTCGATGCCGAGCGGCAGGCGGTCCACGAGCGCGCACATCCGATCGGCGATGGCCATCTCGGCAGGGCCGAGGCGGAAGCGTGGATCGAGAAGCCGGGCGCGATCGACGAGCAGGTCGATGGCGTCACCGGGGGCCAGCGGGCCAAGCGGGACGAGCGCCTCGTCGAGGATCCCGAGCCGCTCGCGGCTCGTGGCCAGCACGTGGATGCGGGGGCAGGCTTCGAGAAGCTGGCTGACCTCGCGGGCGATCTCGACGGGGCGTCCCTCGCACCCGTCGAGCACGAGCAGGCCGGATGCGGTCCCCAGGGCGGTCCGGATGCCCTTGGACGCATCGGTCGCCCGGGATGACGGGGCCACGACGTCGAGGATGGCCGCGGCCACGGACTGCGCGGCGGGGATCTGCTCCAGCGCGACGTACCAGGCGGGTGGCTCCGCCGCTCGGGCCAGCTCGAGGGCGAGCCGAGTCTTGCCGGCACCCGGCGGGCCGAGCACGGTGGCGAGGCGAGCCCGATCCCAGACCTCGGCCAGGTCGCGCCGCTCGACAGCCCGGCCGATCAGCCGCGTGGACGTGCCGGGGATCCGGGACGGCTCGACGGTCGATCCCTCCGCGGAGATACCCTGCGTCGGCGTGGCTGCGGCCGACGACTCGGGGGCCTGGATCGGCGGCTCCAGGGCCGGGTCCTGGGCGAGCACCGCCTGCTGCATCTTCCTGAGCGCCGTGCCCGGATCGAGGCCAAGATCGTCGAGCAGCCGCCGCCGGCACTCGGCGTACGCGTCGAGCGCCTCGGCCTGCCGGCCGGCGCGATACAGGGCCAGCATCAACAGCTCCCAGCGCCGTTCCCGGTAGGGCTGCGCCGCGGCCAGCTGGCGTGCTTCGGCCACCAGCTCGGCCGGCCGGCCATGGTCGAGCTCCAGGGCCAGCAGCTCCTCGCGCATGCCTTCGACCAGCTCTTCGAGGCGGGCCGCGACGATGGTCGCCTCCAGAAGGTCGTCGAGGTCGGCCAGGGGCCGGCCACGGCACAGGGCGAGCGCCTCGCGGAGGGCGCCGATCGCCCGCGTGGGTTCTCCTTCCCCGACGGCGCGCCGGCTCTCGGCAGCCAGCCGCTCCACCTCGTCGGCGTCCGTCGGCGTCTCCAGGACGTACCCATCGTCGCCGGTGATGATCTCCAGGCCCAGCCGCCGCAGTCGGAAGACGTGGGTGGCGATCGTGTGCCGCGCCGCCGCTGGCGGGTCGTCGCCCCATGCGGCCGATTCGAGGTCATCCGTCGTGACCGGCCGCCCGGTCTCCATCGCCAGCCGGGCCAGGATGCGCCGCTGCAGCCGGCCACCCGCGGGAATCTCGGCCGAGCCGTCGCGAATCATGAGCGGACCCAGGAGGCACACCTGCATGCGCGGACTGTAGCCGAGCACGCGCGCGCTGCCCTGCGCACTCCCGCGAGCGTGGTGGATGGCCGGGCGCGCCAGGCGGACGGAGGTCCCTGCGATCGACGGGCCACATCCTGCGATCGATCTGCGATCGGCCCGGTGCACGGTCGAGGCAGGCCCGTCGTGTGGGCAGCTCGACCACTTGGAGGCACCACGAGAACCCATGCACCGCTTGCTCTCGAGCGCACCGGTCGGCCTTGTGGCCGTCGTCTTCGCCATCGCCGGATGCGGGGGCGGCACCGGCAACGCCACGCTCCAGCCCCCTGCGCCGGCCGTCTCCGATGCCGGCGGCGCATCGTCCGGCGGCCAGGCGGCGAGTGCCGCATCGTCCGGCGGCCAGGCAGCGAGCGCGGCTCCGCAGGCCTCGCCCGGCGGTGCCGGTGGCACGGCAGTGACCTGCAACCAGCTCACCAAGGCGGATGTCCAGCCGTTGCTGGTCGACCCGATCGTGAACGTGACCGTGACTGCCGCCGGGATCGGCGGCGAGGGCCAGCAGTGCGTGTTCGACACGGGGGACTCCGGCCACGCGGTGGACG
>CAZKXK010000278.1:0-3243 GCA_964556585.1 uncultured Anaerolineaceae bacterium | reverse complement strand
GCGTCACGCTCCACGTCGTCAGACGATCGACGTGAGGCTCAGCGTTGTCGATCGGCGCTCCGCGACCGCAGGTTCTCTGCCCTTGCGCACCTTTGTCCAGCAGCTGCGCGCCCCTAGCTCAACGGCTGCGGTGGTGTCTTCTGGCACCTCGGACTACCGGTTCCCTTTCGGGTCATTGCGTGGCGAACCCCGCCGCGCGAACGTGGACCCAGCCCCGCCGGCGGCGTCCCTCTTCTCGGCCACGTACCGCGTGATCCGAGGCAGCTGGTGTTCCACTCTCCCAGCTCGAGAGGGCGCACGTGGGCGCATCGTCCTCCGTTCGCATTGCTTCCCGGCGCGTCCACCTGAGCAGCAGCGGGGAGGCGCTGGCGAAGGCGATCGGCCGGGATCGTCGTCGCGACGCTGCTGACCCTGGGGCTTCTCGCTTCGCCGGTCAGCGCTGCAGACCCGAAGGCGGCGGCTCCGTCGACGGGTGCTCCACCGGCGTGCTCGTACGCCGACACGATGACCAGCCTGCCCAACATCTCCCAGTGGCAGACGACCCTCGTTGACTCCACTCTGCGCGTGTCGTCCGCCTATGTCCCGCCCCTTGTCCCGGTCTCTCGGGCCGGCTTCGGCGGCGGGTTCCTGGTGCGGCCTGAGGTCATCGCCGACCTGTCGGCCATGCGACGAGCCGCGGCCGCCGCCGGCGCGCCTGTCGCGATCGTGTCGGCGTACCGCAGCTATGGCGCCCAGGTCTCGACGTTCAACGGCTGGGTCAGCCAGTCCGGCGACGCCGCCGCCCTGCTCGCGAGCGCCCGCCCGGGCCACTCGGAGCACCAGCTCGGCACGGCCATCGACTTCACGACCGCCGGAGGCCGGGCGCCATGGGCCTACGACGACTGGGCGACCACGAAAGTCGGCGCCTGGATGTCGGCAAACGCCGCGAGCTACGGGTTCGTGCTCAGCTACCCGGACGGGGCGACCGACACCACCTGCTACCAGTACGAACCCTGGCACTACCGCTACTTCGGGCGAGAGATCGCCGCGGAACTTGCTGCGAGCGGCCTGACCACCCGTGAGTATCTCTGGGGGCACGGAAGTGGCCGCTGACTCCGCCGAGGCCCCCGACACGCCGAACCACGCCCGGGCCTGGCCTGACCACGACGATCTACCCGGTGTCCCGGCTCGCCGCGAATCGCGGCTACCGGATCACCGTCAGGAGTGCGAGCAGCAATCTCAACTTCCGGGCGACGTTCCGGACGGGTTCCCAGTAGAGGTTGTGGCCTGGGTCGGCGACCTCAGCGATCGTCGAATCGTCGGACGTGACCTGGTTGCGCTTCCCAAGCACAGAGGGTGCCCACGCTTTGTTGTCCGCGCCCGTCCGAAGCCCTCCGGGCGCGCCAGAACAACAAAGGACGATGCGGAGCGACGGGCGGCCTATCGGTCGTTCTCCCGATGCGCGTTTGGATGGTGACCGTACACTCGGCGGACCATGAGCGAGGTGCGTCCCCTGCTGAGCCCAATCCTGGTCGGTCGCGACGATCTTCTCGAGCTCGCCGAGCGCCGCCTGGACGAGGCTGCCGCCGGCCACGGCCAGCTCCTCCTCCTTGCCGGCGAAGCCGGCATCGGCAAGACCCGGATGCTCCAGGCAATCCTGCGGAAGGCCGGCCCCCGCGGGTTCCGGATCGCCAAAGGCGACCTTGCCCCCCAGGACCGCCAAGTTCCGCTGGCGTCGATCCTTGATCTCGCCCGCACGATTCGCCGCGTACCCGAGTTCGGCACGCTGGGTGACGATCTACTGGAGATCCGCGCCGGGAAGGGTGGCGACAGTCTGGGCTCGCGCCGACTGCTCGTCCGCGACGTCGCGGAGCGGATCCTCGAGGCGGTCGACAGGCCGACCCTGCTCGCGTTCGAAGACCTGCAATGGGCGGATGAGCTGAGCTTGGAGGTGGTCGGCGAGCTTGCTCGGCTGGGGCGCCAACGCCTGCTGCTGCTCATCGCGTCCCATCGGGTCGATGAGCTCCCGATGGGCTCCGTCCACCGGGAGTGGCGAGCACGGCTACTCAACGGGCGGCTGGCCGAAGAGGCCCGGCTGTCGCCTCTGACCTACGAGCAGACGGCCCTCGTGACGACCCTCATCCTCGGGACGGGTCTGCCGGCGCCGCGCGAGGTCGTGAGCGCTGTCTACCGGCGCACGGACGGAATCCCCCTGCACATCGAGGAGCTGCTTGGCGCACTTGGAGAGAACGCTCGCCTGGACGGTCGCGCGATCAGAGATGTGGAGGTCCCGGAGACCATCGAGGACGCGATCCTCGCCCGTGCATCACGGCTGTCCGACGATGCCCGGGAGGTCGCCCGGGCGGGCGCCGTGATCGGCCGCTGCTTCATCCCGGAGGTGTTGGCAGGTGTGCTCGACCGTCAGGTCAGCGATCTCGACGCGTCGCTCGCGGAGCTGGTGGCACACTCGTTCCTGTACCCGTTCGAGTTCACCGACCGGGGTTACTACGACTTCAGACACCAGCTCCTGCGGGATGCTCTCTACGCGAGCGTCCCGGCCGCCGAATTGAGGCGGCTCCATGCGCGCGCCGGCGAGTTCGGGGCCGAGTTGAGCGGTGCCTCCGAGATCCATGCGTCCGTGCATTTCGAGCGCGCCGGCCTTCGGGCTCAGGCGTTCCGGGCCGCCCTGGCCGGCGCGCGCGCCGCGGGGCAGGTCTCGAGCCGGCGCGAGTCGTTCGAGTTGTTCGCCAGGGCGGTCGCGAATATCCCGGACGGGCTCCCTGCGCTCGAGAAGGCCGAACTCTACGGCGGCTACTGCGAGGCGGCCTTCGCCGTGGACGATGTCGCAGCCGGCGAGGACAGCGCGCGGCTGGCCCGCCACTGGTATCTCGAGGCCGGGCGTCCGATCGAGGCCGCCGCGGCGCTCGTCAGTGAGGCAGGGATGGCACGCCGCGACGTCCGGCCCGCGCAGGAGCGACGACAGTTGTTGGACCAGGCCGACGCGGAGCTCCAGGGCCTGCCCGTTACTCGCGAACGCAGCTCCGTACTGTCCCAAGTGCGGCTGATGCAGGCGGTCCACATGCTTGACCAGGGGAAGCTGGACGATGCCGCGCTGCTGCTTGCTGAAGCACGCGAGGAGTGCCTGGCGTCAGACGACCCGGACACCGGGGGCATCGATTTCACCGCGGCGTCCGTGGACGTGCTCGCGGGCAACGTCGGATCGGGGCTTGCGGCCATGCTCCGCGTCGCCCGAGAAGCGCGCGA
>CAZKXK010000277.1:0-3246 GCA_964556585.1 uncultured Anaerolineaceae bacterium | reverse complement strand
TCGCGCAGGCCAACGCCGCGCTCGACGAGGCCGGGCACTTCGTGACGGACCGCGTCCCGTGCCGGTTCCGGGACCTCTTCCCCGAGGTGGCGCCGGACCGGATCGAGTACATGGACGTAAGCCCGAAGCAGGTGGTCTCGGTCGCCACGGCACTGATCCCGTTCCTCGAGCACGACGATGCGAACCGCGCCCTGATGGGCTCGAACATGCAGCGCCAGGCGGTGCCGCTCCTGGAGCCGGAGGCGCCGATCGTGGGCACCGGCATGGAGCGCCGGGCCGCCCAGGATTCCGGCCAGGTGGTGCTTGCCCGGGGGGCCGGCGTCGTGACGTCGGTGACGGCCGACCGGATCCTCGTCGACGAGGACGCCGGCGAGCTGCGGACCTACCCGCTCCAGAAGTTCGTCCGTTCGAACCAGGGAACCTGCATCAACCAGCGGCCCATCGTGGACGTCGGCCACCGGGTGGGCATCGGCGATCCGATCGCCGACTCCTCGTCGACGGACGGCGGCGAGCTTGCCCTCGGCCGCAACATCCTGGTCGCCTTCATGAGCTGGGAGGGTGGCAACTACGAGGACGCCATCGTCATCAGCGACCGGCTGGTCCGCGAGGACCTCTTTACCAGCATCCACATCGAGAAGCACGAGATCGAGTCGCGCGACACGAAGCTTGGCCCCGAGGAGATCACGCGCGACATCCCCAATGTCGGCGAGGAGAGCCTCAAGGACCTCGACGAGTACGGCGTGATCTACATCGGCGCCGAGGTCCAGCCGGGCGACATCCTGGTCGGCAAGATCACGCCCAAGGGCGAGACCGAGCTGACCGCCGAGGAGCGCCTCCTGCGGGCGATCTTCGGAGAGAAGGCCCGCGAGGTGAAGGACAGCTCGCTCCGCCTGCCCCACGGCGAGCGGGGCAAGGTGATCGAGATCCGCGAGATCCAGCGCGGCGACGACGACGACTCGGCCTTGATGCCCGGCGTCAACCGCCTGGTCCGGGTGTCGGTCGCCCAGAAGCGCAAGATCAGCGTCGGCGACAAGATGGCCGGCCGCCACGGCAACAAGGGCGTCATCGCCAAGATCCTGCCCCAGGAGGACATGCCGTTCCTCCCGGACGGCTCGCCGGTCGACATCATCCTCAATCCGCTCGGCGTGCCGAGCCGGATGAACATCGGCCAGATCCTCGAGACCCACCTTGGCTGGGCGCTCGCCACGCTCGGCTACAAGGCCGCGACCCCCGTCTTCGACGGCGCGACCGAGACCCAGATCCGCGACGCCCTCCTCGAGGCCGGCCTGCCGGGCAACGGCAAGATCGACCTGCGGGACGGGCGCTCCGGGGAGGGCTTCGCGCGGGATATCACCGTCGGCCAGATCTACATGCTGAAGCTTCACCACCTGGTGGAGGACAAGATCCACGCCCGGTCCACGGGCCCCTACAGCCTGATCACCCAGCAGCCGCTCGGCGGCAAGGCCCAGTTCGGCGGCCAGCGCTTCGGTGAGATGGAGGTCTGGGCGCTCGAGGCGTACGGCGCGGCGAACATCCTGCAGGAGCTCCTCACCGTCAAGTCGGACGACGTCATGGGCCGCGTCCAGACGTACGAAGCGATCGTCAAGGGCGAGGAGATCCAGCCGCCGGGTGTCCCCGAATCGTTCAAGGTCCTGATCAAGGAGCTCCAGAGCCTTGGTCTCAGCGTCGAGATCCTCAACGAGAACGACGAGGAGATCCGGTTCGTGGAGGATGTCTCCTCGTACCCACTCCCGGACCTCGGCGGCATCAACCTCGCCGGGTTCGAGGACTAGCCCCGCCATCACCCCGCGGGGTCGGCGCTCGGCCGGCCCGGCCCCGCTCGCACCCGATCCGTATCGCGCCGCTGAAGAGCCGCGGTGGCGCGGAGGAGAACCATGCTCGAGGTCAACAACTTCAACGCCATCCGCATCTCGCTGGCGTCGCCGGAGCAGATTCGCGACTGGTCGTCGGGCGAGGTCACGAAGCCCGAGACGATCAACTACCGCACGCTCAAGCCGGAGAAGGACGGCCTCTTCGACGAGCGCATCTTCGGTCCCACCAAGGACTGGGAGTGCTACTGCGGCAAGTACAAGCGGATTCGCTACAAGGGCATCATCTGCGACAAGTGCGGCGTCGAGGTCACCCGGGCCAAGGTCCGGCGCGAGCGGATGGGCCACATCCAGCTCGCCAGCCCCGTCAGCCACATCTGGTACTTCAAGGGCACGCCCTCGCGCCTGGGGATTCTGCTCGACATCAGCCCGCGCAATCTCGAGCGGATCCTGTACTTCGCGCTGTACATCGTCACCCACGTCGACGAGGACGCCCGCAAGCGCGCCCTCATGGCTCTCGACGAGGAGGCCGAGGGGCGCGGCGGGGCCGGCAAGGGCGGCGACGAGTTCGAGGACGAGCAGCGCGCCCTGTTCGCGCGCCAGAAGGACGAGCTGCTGGCCGGCCAGGCGGCGCTGCTGGCCGACCTCGAGGCCGAGCGATCACGCCGGACCGACGAGATCAGCGGGGCCGCGAAGGAGATCCAGGTTCGCTTGGCCGAGCTCAAGACCGGCGCCACCGAGGAGACGATCGCCTTCGCCCCGACCGGCGAAGTGGTGCTCGGCGCGGGCGACAAGGGCTCCAAGGAGGCCGGGGCGCGCCTGCGCAAGATCGCGACCGCGGAGTCGGAGCGAGTCACCGAGGAGTTCCGGGCCCGCGAGGAGGCCGAGCAGCGCGCCACGGAGCAGAAGGTCGCGGACCTCGAGGTCGAGATGCGCGCCGCGATCGACGCGCACCGCGAAGAGCGGAAGCGGGCTGCCGAGGGTCGCAAGGACGAGATCCGCCGCCAGCGCGACGAGATCGAGGGCCTGAAGGCGCTCGTGACGCTCACCGAGACGGACTTCCGCTATCTCGACGAGAAGTACGGCGCGGGCGCCGGGGCGCGCGGCGGCCGGATCTTCTGGGCCGGCATGGGTGCCGAGGCCGTGCGCGACATCATCACCCGGATGGAGCTCGAGGAGCTCGGTCGCACCCTGCACGTCGAGGTCCGGACCACGTCCGGCCAGCGGCGCAAGAAGGCGATCAAGCGGCTGCGCCTGATCGAGGCGTTCCGCCGGTCGGGAACGCGGCCGGAGTGGATGATCCTGTCGGTGCTCCCCGTGCTCCCACCGGAGCTGCGCCCGATGGTCCAGCTCGACGGCGGGCGCTTCGCGACCTCCGACCTGAACGACCTGTACCGGCGCGTGATCAACCGGAACA
>CAZKXK010000276.1:0-3259 GCA_964556585.1 uncultured Anaerolineaceae bacterium | reverse complement strand
GCATCGTGATCGCCACGCTCGGCGCGATCGCGGTCATCTTCGTCGTCCACCTCGCCACCGGTTCGCGAGGTCTCCTCAGTCGCCGGTGAGGACACGCAGCGCGGAACGGATACCGCCATCCCCCGTCCGCGGCACGACCAGGCAGGTCCAGGGCAACGCCCCCAAGAGACTGGGTGATTTCCAGGACGCCGTCCGAACGCCGAAGCGCAAGCCCTGACCCAGGACAGGGGCCTGACCGAAGCTGCCGCCGGCGATCGGCGGACATTCGTTGCGACGGCTCCCCGGCGACGGCCCGTGGCGCCGGCCTGGCCTGCGGCGCACGGCCCGCGGCGCACGAATTCGTCCCCCGCGTCGCATCTGTACGTCTGGCGCACGAACCCAGCGGCGTCGTACGTTGGATGCAAGACCCGACCCGGACGGCGGCCCTGACGGGGTTCACACAGGCGCCAGGGGTCGGACCCACGCGCCAGCAGGGTCGGACCGGCCGGGCGCAGCCGCCGAGGGGTCGGGTTCGGCCAGTCATCGGTCGCGCCACTGCGTCCGACGCACAGCCTTGACGCGTTGACCCGACCGCGATCCCGACGGTGGTCGTGATCGTACGTTCGACGCACACGGGGCCGGCGGAGTACCCGGGTCGGCGACGCACGGGGTCGTCGATAGGCACGCGGCACGGGGAGGTTCCAGGCGGTGTCGGCCTGCCTGACGGCCAAGCTGCTCCTGGCCGCCGAGCACCGGGGCGACGCGTGAGCGGTCCGGCCGGGCACCGGTTCTGGCCCGGATGAGGGAGGGTCCCGGCCGACAGACCGCCGGCCGGGACGGCCCGGCTCGCCCTCGCAGCCGACGTCGTCGTCCCGGCGGCGATCGCCTGGAGCCCCAACAGAAGCCGGCGATGAGCGGCAGGTGATCGGCTGCCCATAGTCTCTGGGCCGAACACCGCGGACGAGTTGGGCAGATGAGGCAGTGCGGCGCACGCCCCGGGAGCCGCGGCCGCGCCAGCCGCAACCGGCCCGAACAACTCCATCGTTCTAGAAGGTTTGCATTATGCTGTGGGAGGTCGAGGGAACGGACCAGTTCGTCGACTGGTTCGAGGCGCTTGGTCGGAGCGACCAGGTCCGTGTCGAGGCGGCGATCGAGCACCTCGAGAGGTTCGGCCCAGGTCTCGGCAGGCCGTGGGCCGACAGCCTCCGTGGAACCAGGATCAAGGAGCTGGTCCCGCGGGGAGGTCACCTTCGGATCCTGTTCCGGTTCGACCCGCGCTCGGTCGCCATCCTCCTGGTCGGTGGGGACAAGGCAGTGCAGTGGGCGAAGTGGTACGTCGAGATGATCCCGCTCGCGGAGCGCCTGTACGGCCGCTATCTCGCAGAGCTCCACGAGGAGGGACGCCTTCCATGACGACCGACCGGCTCGCCCGTGCGCGGCAGCGTCTCATGACCGACCCCGCGTTCGCGGCAGACGTCGCGCGCGAGAACGTCGCGATGGCCGAACTCGACCTTGCCCGCGCTCGCCGTACCACGGGCATGACGCAGAAGGACGTCGCAGCCTTGATGCGGACGTCCCAAGAGAACATCTCGCGCCTCGAGCGCCAGCGCGACGTCCGGGTCTCGACCCTCGTCGAGTTCGTGCGGGCGCAGGGTGGTGAGATCGAGATCACGGCCGTCTTCGATGGGACGCGCGTCAGCCTGCTCCGCCCGGTCGAGTCCGCGTAGCCGAACCCCAGGCTCGATCGCGGGTGCCGGCACCGAGCGACGACGATCAGCAGACGTCAATCCCCGAGGCGGCCAGGCAGTGGCGGACGGCGTTGAGCAACTGACGCGCGGCGCTGATCGCGTCCTCGAGCGCGTCCTTGTCGAGGACCTCCACCCACTCACCGTGGACCGACGTGTTGCGCCGTGCGTTCAGGTCGGTCAGGCGTGATCCGGGCGGAACGTTCGGCGTCTTCGCCGCGCGAAGAGCAGCCAGGACGGACTCGATCCGTGTCGACTGCTCTGCCTCGCCGACCTTGCGCTTGATCCCGGTCGTGGCCAGCTCGTACGCATCGACCACGTGGAAGATCGCAGACACCACGCCGTCGAAGTTGTTGTCGAACTCGCCGGGGTCCGCGCCGGGCCGGCCGGCCGCCGTGGCCGCCCCGTCGATCCGCCGGCCGGCCCTGGCGAGGAGGTCGCGTGCGGTGGCAAGCTGCGCTCTCGTCGGGCTGGCCACTAGAGATTGCCCATGATCCGGACGCCGGCGAGCGCGGAGGCGACATGCTGGTCCTGTTGTTCCTTCGCGTGCTCGAACTGCTCCGGCGAAAGGATGAACGCGTCGATGACGCGGTTGAACCGCGTCCCGACAGCCCCCAGGTATTTCATCAGGCCTGCCCGATCCTTGATGTCGCCGACGACCAACAGGTCGAGGTCGCTGGTGGGTGAGCCGCCGCCGGGTTGAGCCAGCGAGCCATACGCATAGACGCCGTAGACGCGCTGGCCACGCAGGGCTTCCCCGAGCGGGAGGTCGACGAGCGCGGTGGCGTAGGCCATCGGGTAGTACGCGCTCCGCTTGTCGGGCTCGAACTCGTCGTGCCCCGCCTTGTGCGTCCGCAACGCCAGGCCGCGCTTCTCCAGCGTCGCGAGGGCCGACACGGCGGGCGTGTAGGCGACCCCCGCGGCGCGCGCGATGTCAGCCGCCGCCAGCGGCGTGTCGGCGTGGAGCATGAGAACGCTGTTGATGCGTGCGACAGTGCGGGCAAACACGATTCCGCCATACTTCATATGCTACGAACATAGAAAGTATCGCGACAGCTCGATCCCGCGTCAAGATCCCCGGGCGGACGGCGTGTCGGCAGCGGCCGTGTCGGCGGCGGCCGTTGACATACGCCACATATGGCACGAGACTCGTGCCATGGACAAGACCACCCTCTACCTGACCCCCGAGCTGCGCCGGCGCCTGCGCGACACCGCCCGGCGCGGCGGCCGGCGCCAGGCTGACGTGATCCGCTCGGCCCTCGATGCGTACCTCGACGAAGGCCAGGCCAATCGGCCGACGTCGATCGGAGCCGGTGAGGACGACACGCTCGACGCTGGTGACACGGAAACGTGGCTTCGCGAGCGTTGGCGCGAACGGTGATCACGCTGGACACATCAGCGCTCTATGCGCTGTTGAACCGGCGGGACCGAGCGCACGCGGCCGCCGTGGCCGCACTCGAGAGTGACCCCGGGCCGTACCTGGTGCCGGCCGCGACACTCGGCGAGGTTGCGTATCTCGTCGAGGAACGTCTCGG
>CAZKXK010000275.1:0-3263 GCA_964556585.1 uncultured Anaerolineaceae bacterium | reverse complement strand
CGCGATGGAGTCATGAAGGTTCGTCATCCGCGGCGGGAGTGACGACGGGAGTGACGACGGACGATCGGAGCTGCCTGATCCCGGAGCTGGCCAGCGCGGAGTTCGCCCGCCCGGCGCAGCTCCAGCGGCAACTCGCCGGCAATGCCTTCACCGGTTGCCGGAAGCTGCCGCGCTCGATAGCACATCGCGGCCGCAGGGGTCAGCGGTCGGGGCCCACACCGTGGACTCAGTAGCCCGGCCCGCTGCCCTTGTTGCACGCGGCGAGGACCAGGGGCAGCGCGAGCATCCAAAGCCACCAGGCGCGGCGGAGCGCGGCCTGTATGGTCTTGGGCCCTCTCCGAGTGGTCATGGCTTGACGGCCGCCCAGCCCGTGTAGATGCCGTTCGCGTCACCGGGGGCGGTGTCGCCGGAGAAGAAGTAGAGCGGTAGCCCGTTGTACGTCACCTGGGTCGAGGCGTCGTCTGCCCGGGTGATCGTCCCGAGCGTGCCGGTCACGCCGCTCCCGCCCGCGGGGGTCGAGCCTGCGGGGACGGTGAGCGCCGGCCATCTCGTGAGGCACGCGCCCGTGCACGCGCTCGTGCCGCTGTTCGCAACGTCCTTGGCGTACGTGTAGACGGTCATCCCATTCGTGCCCGCCACGAGCAGCGTGCCCTGGGTACCCACCGTCGCGGTCATGATGGCCGGCTTACCGCCGGCAGGCGCCGCTGACGAGGCGGCCGGGACGAACGCGGCGGCGCTCGCGGCAGGCTGCGCGGTTGCCGCGCCGCTGCAGGCGGCCGCGACACCGGCCATCACGACGATGGCTGTGGCCATCAGAGTCTTTGAGCGCATCGGTCACCTCGCTTGGATCGTCTGCTTCGGTCCGGGGCCAGTAGCCTGCGGCCGTACTGGCTCTTACGTCGAGCCACTGCGTGCGGTTTTCACGTCATCGACGAAGGGAAATCCAAGTGTGCGTGCGCGAGCGTATCCAGGGTGCCGGCAGCGAAGCCGGGCCGGCCCCGCCCGTGGAGATTCAGATGCCCGCAGTCCGACGGATCGCCGCATTCGTCCTTGCCTCCAGCCTCGCGTTCGCAGCCTGCTCGGCGGCTGGCGGGTCGCCGGCAACGCGCGTCGTCGCCAGCCCATCCACGCCGGGTGGTGCCGGCGCGGTGATCGTGAGCACGGCGAGCTCCACCACCCTCGGGGCAATCCTGGTCGGCCCCAGCGGGATGACCCTGTACACGCATGCCGGCGACGGGACGAGCATGTCGACCTGCACCGGGGGATGCCTGACCGCCTGGCCGCCGCTCACCGTCAGCGCCGGGCAGCAGCCCGCCGCCGGACCCGGCGTCACCGGCCACCTCGGGTCATTCGTTCGGACCGACGGGCCGACACAGGTCACGTACAACGGATGGCCGCTCTATACGTGGCCCGGCGACACGGAGCCGGGCGACGCGACCGGCCAAGGCATCGGCGGGTTCTCGGTGGCGACGGCGGCTGTGAGCCCGCCCGCCCAGTACAGCCCGGCTGCGCCGTCCGGCTCGGGAACCTACAACTACTGACCCAGGGGCTGTCACGACACCGGCAGCCGCGTGTCGCTTGCCCGGCCAGCCGCACCAGGGGACCAAGACCGCCGAAACCGCGACGTACCCGCACCACGAGCGATGGCACGCCGGGCCGTCGACCCGTCGTCTCGACGAGCGGGTCACCACGACGAGGCCATCACGACGGGGGCCGCGCTCGCCGGATAGACTGGTCGCCGAAGGGAAGTAGTCCGGTCGTCCACCCGACGACCAGGGGAGATCGACACACCGGCTTCGGCCCGGTCCCCCACCTCGCTGTGAGGCGGATGAGACCTTCGACCAGGGAGGACCTGGTCGAGGTTTCGCCACGCCCGGGGCGACACCTAGCAGCAGCGGAGGTGTCGAACGTGTGGCGCAGGCTCGGACTCACGGCAATGTTCGCCCTCCCCGCGATCGTGGCGCGTCTGACCGGGACCGAGCTGCCATCGGGCATCACCGTTCTCGTCTACGGCGCTGGCGTCGTCGCGTCGGCGGTCCTCCTGTCATGGGCGGCCGAGGCGGCCCAGGTGGACATCTCGGGCAGCCTCGCGATCGCCATCCTCGCCCTGATCGCCGTCCTGCCCGAGTACGCCGTCGATCTCTACTTCTCCTACACGGCGGGCGGCGACCCGACCTACACGCAGTTCGCCGCGGCCAACATGACCGGGTCGAACCGGCTCCTCATCGGGATCGGCTGGCCGGTGGTCGCGTTCGTGGGGTTCTGGGCGCTGCGGCGCGCACGACGGCGTGGCGTTGCCGAGTCCGGCACGCGCCCCCTGGTCGCCGCTGGCCGCGAGCCGGTGGTCATCCTGGCGCGGCGCAACCGCGTCGAGCTGGCCTTCCTCGCCGTCGCCAGCGCCTATGCATTCCTGATCCCGCTCACCCGGTCGATCGCCTGGTATGACGCGGTCGTCCTGCTGGCGCTCTTCGGGGCGTACCTGTGGCGGGTCACCCGCGAGGGCCGAGGCGAGCCCGAGCTGATCGGCGTCGCGGCAGACATCGCGACCCTGCCGCAGCGCCAACGGCGGGCTCTCGTGACGGTGCTCTTCGTCGCGGCCGCCGCGATCGTGGTCATGGCCGCGAAGCCGTTTGCCGACGGCCTCGTCGCGACCGGCGAGACGCTCCGCATCGACCAGTTCCTGCTCGTGCAGTGGCTGGCACCGCTCTCGTCGGAGGCTCCGGAGCTGATCGTCGCGACGATCTTCGCCTGGCGGCTCCACGCGGCGGATGGCCTCGGGATGCTGCTCTCGGCGAAGGTCAACCAGTGGACCCTCCTGGTTGGCAGCCTCTGGGTCGCCTACACGCTGGGTGGCGGAGGGGGTGCCCCGCTGCCCCTCGACGGCCGCCAGACCGAGGAGTTCCTGCTGACGAGCGCCCAGGCCCTCCTCGCGTTTGCGATCCTCGCGGACCGGCGCTTCGGGCCCTGGGATGCCGCCGCGATCTTCGGGCTGTTCGTCCTCCAGTTCCCGTTCCCCACCACCGACGTCCGACTCGTCTTCTCCGCCGTCTACATCGCCGTTGCGCTCGGCCTCCTCGTTCGGAAGCGGCGCTACCTGCCGGGCATCTTCGCGAGCGTCTGGCGCTGGGAGCGGCCGTCCGCGCAGGCGGACGAGGGGTCGAGCACCGGAGCCGCAACCGTCTGACCGCGGCCGATTTGCTTGCTGACGGTGGTCACAGCGGAAGCAGCGCCGCAAGGACGCCGACGGTGACACCGACGGCGAG
>CAZKXK010000274.1:0-3290 GCA_964556585.1 uncultured Anaerolineaceae bacterium | reverse complement strand
CGACCGCGACGAGGACCAGGAAGAAGGTCCCGAGCGCTTCTGCGAACAGGCGGCGCCACTCGAACTGGGCGTCCGTGAAGTCGAAGCGGCGCTCGTCGAGCTCCCGACCATACCCTGACGGCCCCGGGACCTGTCCCCGCGGGCCGCCGGCCGGTGCTGCGCGAGGGCCCTCGGGCGGCGACGATTGTCTGCTCATGAGCGCTCTCCCACCGGCGGTTCGCAAGCCCGCCGCGCATCTTGCACCGGATCGCGGGCCGGGAGGCTGTCCGATCCCCGGATCGGCCCGGATCTAGCCGGTCGTCACGACCGCGTCGAGAGGGTCAGTATCGGACGGGCCTTCCTTCGATGCTCCCTCTGCCGTTCCGAATGTGCCCGGAAGCATCGTTGCGAACTGATCGGACGGACCGATGATGGCTGTCGGCTGATCCCAGAGCCGGATAGTGCTGACTCGTTGTCAGCATTTGGCCGATCCCGGCGTAGTTCGGTGCGTCATCCGCATCACGAGGCGGCCGGACTCCGAGCACGAGCGCTCTTCACCGCGGACCTGACCGAAACCGGCGTGATTGGAGAGGCGTCCCATGTTCTACCTGCTCGCCGGTTCGACGTCCTCGAACCCGGTGATGTTTATGCTCGCGATCGGCCTGATCCTCGGCTGGCGGGTTGCCGGCCAAAGCGGCGTCGACCGTTACCTCCTTCCCCGGCTCGGCGTCCCGTGGCGGGCAAGGTGATCATCCCGGGTTGGTCCGGAAGGAGCCCCCGGCTGAGCCTGACAGCCACCACTCTCTAGGCGCAAGAATGCCGTGTGCAGGTGGGGATCTTCGCGCTCAGTGCAGTCGTCAGCCTGGTCGCCAGCGTGCTGCTCGTCTCGCGTCTCGAACGCGTCGGCGAGCGCCTTGGGTTGTCCGAGGCGCTCCTCGGACTGCTCGCTGCGCTGGCCGCCGATGGGCCGGAGATCACCGCCTCGGTGACGGCCATCGCAGGCGGGCACGCGACGGTCGGGATCGGGGTGACGCTTGGCTCGAACGTCTTCAACCTGGCAGCGTTGCTCGGCCTGAGCGCCCTCATCGCGGGTCGCGTCGGCTTCCACCGACGCTCGATCCTCCTCGAGGGAGGCGTCGGGCTCTGGATCGCGCTGCTGAGCCTCGGAGTCGTGGCCGGACTGATCGGACCAGCCGTAGGGCTCCTGCTGGCGCTCCTCGTGTTCCTACCATATCTGGCCTACAGCGCGGAGCGCCCCGAGGTCCGAGCCCGACTCCACCTCCCCGGGCCGTGGTCGGATTGGCTGGCACGTGCGCTCGCGGAGGAGGAGGCGGAGCTCGCTGACGCGATCCATCCCGCCCGCGGTGACCGTTGGGATGCAAGCGTGGCGCTCGCAGCCTGCGTCGTGGTCATTGCGGCCAGCGTGGTCATGGAGGAGACAGCCACCACACTCGGGACCCAGGCAGGAGTGTCTGCCATCGTGGTCGGTGGACTCGTGCTCGCGGGCGTGACGAGCCTGCCGAATGCTGTGGCTGCGATCTACCTCGCCGTGCGGGGCCGGGGAGCGGCCACGCTGAGCGAGGCGTTCAACAGCAACGCCATCAACGCGATCGTGGGCCTGATGCTGCCGGGCGCGATCCTGGGCCTCACCCGCCCTTCAGGAGACGCGCTGTTCGTGGCCCTGTCCTACCTGATCTTGACGGAGGGGTGCGTTGTCCTGGCCCTCCGCGGACGAGGGCTCGGCCGTCGAGCAGGCTCGCTGATCATCGTCGTGTATCTCGTCTTTGCCGCGGTGCTCGCGACGCGCTAGGTTGGAGCACGATCAGCACCTGACCCGTCCCGTCGGGCTCCAGGCGGCTGCGGCCCGAGCACGATATCCCGATCCGGACGCACGGCAGGCCGACTCGACTGACGCGGCGAGGTCGGCCCGACCGCCGGCTCAGGCCTCCGGGCTGCCCGGGTGCGCCATCGCCGCGGCCAGCGCCTCGGACATCTCGGGCGCCTCGCGCCGATCGAGGATGTCGAGGTAGACCTGCTCCTCGGCGAGGTGCACTTTCAGGAGCGCATAGAGATGGAAGATCACCCGGCGCAGCGCGATCGCCTCGCCGATGGAGATGCGCTGCTCGCCCAGGTGCGTGCGGATCCTCGCCAGCTCGGCGGTAGCGCGGCGCACCTCGGCGTGCTCGCGCCGGAGCGGCGCCATCGAGTGCACGTTCTGGAACATCCGCTCCAGCTCCGGGTAGAGCGTGGCCTCGGTGGCGGCCATATGGGGGATCAGAACCTCGGTCAGGAAGGCGTGCATCTCGTCCAGGCGCGCCCGGAGCTCGGCCGGCGTCGCGGAGCCGACCATCTCTCCGACGCTGGGCATCCGGTCGATCTGGCCGAGCATGTGCTCGTTGTGCGCGTGCGCAATGTGCTCCAGGTTGCCGGTCATCGCGTGCCTCCCTGCGCGTCCGGCTGGCCGGGTGCCCGACCGAGCGCGTAGAAGAAGAGTGCCACCGGCCGGTACAGCACGTGCGCCAGCTTCATGAAGGGTGCCAGCAGGACCAGCTCCATCGCCACGGCCACGTGGAACAGGAAGACCCAGTAGCCCCAGACCGGCGCCTGCGGCAGATAGAGGGCGAGCTCGAGCGTGAACCCGGTGACACCGGTGATCCACAGGAGCGCCAGGAGGGTCCAGTCCGCCGGCGCCGAGTGGGCCACCGAGCGGCTGGCCTTGCGGTAGCGCTCCACGATCAGCATGGTCGCGCCGTAGACCAGCATCATCCCGGCAATCGTCCCCAGGAGGCGGACCGGGTACCAGATCGGCACGGGCGTGCCGGTTGCCTTGATTCCCAGCAGCGCCAGGCCGTAGTCGAGGATCGTTGCCGCCAGGAGCCCCAGGAACCCCCACATCGTGAGCGCGTGGAGGAGCCAGCGGCGGCGGTAGAGCGGGACCGCGGCCTTGTCCGCGTCGCACTCCTCCCGGTAGCGCTGCTGGCCGAGCGACTCGATCCCGATCGACTCCCACAGGGCGTGAACGGACCGCCCGACGGCCGCGCGGCTGCCGAGCACGGTGCGCCAGCCCACGCCTTCGGACCGCCCGACCTGGCGTGCCATCGTCACGAGCCCGGCGACGCCGGCCAGCGCGACGAGCACCATCACGACGATGCCGATCGTGTGGATGAGATCCTCGGGCACGAACGCGAAGAGATCGAGCGACCCGCCCGACGGGATCGCGTGGCCGGCTGCCATGAAGATCGCGAAGAAGGCGGCCAGGAAGACCGCGATCAGGGTGCCCATGACCGGTCGCGTGTACATCGTCCGGGCCA
>CAZKXK010000273.1:0-3310 GCA_964556585.1 uncultured Anaerolineaceae bacterium | reverse complement strand
CCGGCGATCGCCGGAGCGCCGCTCGGCCACCCGGCGCTCGCCCTCCGGCGGCGGCCCGGGGTCGTCGGGCGGGTTCTGCCGGCGGACCTGCGAGCGACGGGGGGCGTCGCGACGCTCCGCGTTCATCAGCACGCCGCACCGGGGACAGCGGCGTTCCTCCGCGAACAGCGACTCCAGCGGCGAGGTCGCGTAGATGTTCAGGCCGCATGACCAGCAGGCGAGTCGGGGCATGTGCCGCATCCTACGCTGCGCGCCGGGACGCCGTGCCGACGGCGTCCCGGCCGGACGTCAGCCGACCACCGGGAGCGCCGCCAGCGCATGCGCGACCCGTTCGGTCGGGTACTCGAAGTCCTCCAGCGCCCCGGACAGGTAGCGCTCGTACGCGGCCAGGTCGTAGTGGCCATGCCCCGACAGGTTGAACAGGATCACCCGGGGGACGCCTTCCTCCTTGGCCCGGAGCGCCTCGTCCACCGCGGCGCGGATCGCATGGTTCGACTCCGGGGCGGGAAGGATTCCCTCCGTCCGGGCGAACTGGACCCCGGCGGCGAACGTCGCGTTCTGGTGCACGGCGCGGGCCTCGATGTAGCCCAGGTCCTTCAGGAAGCTCACCAGCGGCGCCATGCCGTGATAGCGCAGGCCGCCGGCGTGGATCGGCTCCGGGATGAACTCGCTGCCCAGGGTGTGCATCTTGACGAGCGGGGTCAGGTGCGCCGTGTCGCCGAAATCGTATGCATAGACACCCCGGGTGAGGGACGGCGTCGCCTCGGGCTCGACGGCGATCACCCGATAGGAGCCCTCGCCGCGGAGCATCCGGCCCACGAACGGGAAGGCGAGCCCGGAGAAGTTCGATCCCCCGCCGACACAGCCGATCACGATGTCCGGCTCCTCACCGGCCATCTCCATCTGGAGGATCGCCTCCTGGCCGATCACCGTCTGGTGGAGCAGGACGTGGTTGAGAACGGACCCGAGCGCGTATTTCGTGTCGTCGCGCGTCGCGGCGTCCTCGACCGCCTCGCTGATCGCCATCCCGAGCGATCCCGGGCTGTCCGGCGAGACGGCCAGCACGGCGCGCCCATGGTTCGTGGTCGGCGACGGGCTTGCCACGACAGAGGCGCCATACGTCTCCATGAGGATCCGGCGGTAGGGCTTCTGGTCGTAGCTGGCCCGGACCATGTAGACCTTGACCTCGAGGCCGAACAGCGCCCCGGCGATCGCGAGCGCGGTCCCCCACTGGCCGGCCCCCGTCTCCGTCGCCAGGCGCTTCACTCCCGCCTCCGCGTTGTAGAACGCCTGCGGGATCGCCGTGTTGGGCTTGTGGCTGCCGGCCGGGCTGAGGCCCTCGTACTTGTAGTAGATGTGGGCAGGCGTGTCCAGGACCTTCTCCAGCCGCCGGGCGCGGAAGAGCGGGCTGGGACGGTAGAGGCGATAGGCGTCGCGCACCGGACCCGGGATCTCCACCTCGCGGTCCGTGCTCACCTCCTGCGCGATCAGCGCCATCGGGAAGAGCGGCGCGAGGTCGTCCGGTCCCAGCGGCTGCAGGGTCCCCGGGTGAAGCGCGGGCGGGGGCGGCGACGGGAGATCCGCGACCACGTTGTACCAGGCGCGCGGGATCAGCTCCTCGTCGAGCATGTACTTGATTCGGTCGTGCGGCATGCGCGGTTCTCCTGGGCTCTCGCGGGGGATGGATCAGGGCGGGCTCGCCTGTCGCCGGGCGGGGCCACGAGGCTACAACGCGGCGGCCGGGTCCCGCAAGGTACGCTCGCCCAGGAACGCGCTGCGGAGCGCGACGTAGCGGGCCGGGCCGCCACCGAGGAGGCTCTCGAAGAGCACGATCCGGTCGACGCTCCAGGCCGCGTCGAGCGACGCGGCGGCGGCAGCCAGGGCGGCGACCGCCTGCGACGCTCCGGGCACGCCGTCGGAGCGCGCCAGCGTGAGGTGGGCCTCGAACGGACGCTCCCCCGGCGGCCAGCCGGCGGCCGCGAGCTCGGCCGCCAGGCCATCCGCGAGTCCCCCGAGCGCCGCCGCGCCATCGGTCACACGGAGGAAGACGGCCCGCGGACGCGCGGGCGACGGGAATGCCCCGGCGCCAGCCAGGCGCGCCCCGAACGGGGCGATGCCGGACGCGGCCCGACCGATGGCCCCCTCGAGCGCGGGGAGCGCGGCAGACGGCGTCGCTCCGAGAAACCGGAGCGTGAGGTGCAGGTTCGCCGAACGCACCCAGCGCAGCCGCGCGGCGGGTGGCGCGGCCGGATCCGGGCTGCGACCCCCCTCCGCGGGCGCCCCGAGCCCGCCCATCAGGCGGGCCACGGCCAGGCGCGCGTCCTCGCCCAGCGGGACCGCGATGAAGAGGCGCCGCTCGCCGGGCGCGAGCGGGCGGACCCAGCGCTCCGGACCGCCCCGGGTCATCGCGCCTGCTCGCGACCCCAGGCGGCGCGGTCCTCGCGCAGCACCTCCAGGGCGCGGTCGCGCTCGCGCCAGCCGACGACCTCGGTGGTCTTCTTCTCGAGGAGCTTGTAGGTCTGGAAGAAGTGCTCGATCTCGACCAGCCGGTGCGGTCGCACCTGCGCGAGGCGGTTGATGTGCGCCTGGTGGGGATCGCCGAGCGCGACGCACAGGACCTTGAAGTCGAAACCGTTCTCGTCGCTCATCTCCAGCCCGCCGATCGGCCGGCCCCAGACATGGCAACCAGTGAAGGTTGGCTCGTCGATGATCAGGAGCGCATCGGTGTGGTCACCGTCGGCTGCGCGCGTCTCCTCGATGAATCCGTAGTCGAAGTTGTAGAAGACGGCGGAGGACAGGATCCGGTCCAGCCGGAAGACCCCGGTCTCCTCGTCGTACTCGTACTTGTTGCGGCTCCCACGCGGGATCTCCACGACGATGTCGACGGTGCCCGGAAAGTCGGCGCGATGCTTGACGGTCATGCCCTGCAGGATAGCGCGACGGGCCTGGAAGGCCGCCCGTCATGAAGGCGGCGCATCAGCCTGCGACCGACGGCTCAGGCGGTGTCAGCGCAAGGCGGAGCCGAGCACCGCAGCGAGCGCACTCCGACGCGCGTGAGCGAGGAGCGCAGGCGACAACGCGGCGATGGCGCCGCATCAGCCGTCGGTCAGTCGTTGTAGAGGCGCTCCTCGATGAGCTTCTCCTGGACGCTGCGCCCGTTCGGATCGAAGCACGAGAACTCGAAGTGCTTCTCGAATTCGAGGTCGACGTTGTCCTGGCCACCGCGGTTCTTCTCGACCGAGACCACGACCCAGTCGCGGAAGCGCTGGGCCTGGTAGGGGTTGAACTCGATGTTCACCTTGGCCACGAT
>CAZKXK010000272.1:0-3320 GCA_964556585.1 uncultured Anaerolineaceae bacterium | reverse complement strand
TGCAGACAGTTCAGGCGTCGGAACGAGCCTCGCATTCGTCGGAACACCCTTGCTTGATGCTCCTGGCTCCTTGGGAGCGAGCGCCAAGGTCGTGGCCCGTAACGTGCTGGAAATCAGCATCGTTGCCTCCGATCGGTACAACGTTGAGCAGATCACCGTGACTCGCCTCGGGATCATGGCAACGCCGGACGCCGCGCTCGGGCCGATCACGGCGACGCTCGGCGACTTCAGCGGTTCCCTCGTCGGCGGTGTGACGAATGCCGTCCTGCTTTCCCCAGGGACGGTCATTGCCGGGCCGTAGGAGCGAACCCCAACCGGGCCGACCTGCCGGAGATCAGGCTCCGCCGACCACCGCCGTCGCCACGAGGACGAGCGAGATCAGGATCAGGACCGCCGTCGAGACCCAGCCGATCGTGCCGAGGATCCGTCCGCTGGCGAGACTTCCCATGATCGAGCGGTCGCGGGCCAGCAGCATCACGAAGACCAGGATGAACGGCAACAGGAGCGCGTTGAGGACCTGGGCCAGGAACATCACCTGGATGAGCGGCAGCCCGGGGATCATCACGAAGAGCGCGGCGAAGCCGATGAAGAAGGCCAGCAGCCCGTAGAACGCGGGCGCCTCGCGCCAGTTCCAGTTGACGCCGGTCTCCCAGCCGAACGCCTCGCAGGTCGTGTAGGCGCTCGTCATCGGGACCACGCCGAGGCCCAGGAACGACGCCCCCAGGAGACCCCCGGCGAACAGGACCGTGGCGCCCGGCCCGGCGAGCGGCGCGAGGGCCTTCGCGGCGTCGGCCGCGCTGGCGACGGTCACGTGCTCGGCGAAGAGCGTCGCGGCGCAGGCCACCACGATGAAGCCGGCGATGAGATTCGTCAGGAGCGCCCCGGCGAATACGTCGAGTCGGCTGGCCGGCAGGTCGTCGGGCCGCAGCCCCTTGTCCGCCACGTACGACTGGATGAACGCCTGGCCCCAGGGCGTGATGGTGGTGCCCACGGTGCCCACGACGGCCAGCCAGTACGCCGGCGATGCGGCCAGGTGCGGGATCACGAGGTTCCGGGCGGCGACCCCCCAGTCCGGCCCGGCCAGGAATGCCGAGATGACGTAGGCGGCCGAGACGAGGATGCCGACGCCCACGAACAGGTACTGCACGCGGCTGTAGCTGCCCAGCGCGATGAAGCCCACGACGACCACCGCCGCGACCGCGGCGCTGACCTGGGGCGGCAGCCCGAAGAGCCCCAGCGCGGACCCGATCCCGGCGAACTCGGCGACGGTCGAGCCCAGGTTGGCGGTGAGCATGAGGAGCGCGGCAAACGCGGCCCATCGGACGCCCCAGCGCTCGCGGATCAGGCCCATGAGCCCCTTGCCCGTGGCCAGGCCGAGTCGCGCCCCAACCTCCTGGGTGAAGAAGAGGACCACCTGGCTGGCCAGGATCACCCACAGCAGCGCGTAGCCAAGCTGCGCCCCGACGATCGAGTACGTCGTGATGCCGCCCGCGTCGTTGTCGGCGAAGCCGCTGACGAGCCCGGGGCCAAGCACGGCGAGGACGGCGAGCAGCCGGACCCGCCAGGCCGGGATCCGCGGGAGCGGGCGCAGGACGCGCGCGCGGGCCCCGCGCGGCTGACCTTGCTCCTGCGCTGGCCCTTGCACGAGCTTCTGGCCCGGCCGCTGGGTCCCCTGGCCCCGCTCGCGGCCCTGCTGCTGGGTCACGCCCGACTACCGGCTGAAGATGCGCGGGAGGCGCTTCTTCCACGCCGTGGGGATCACGGTGTCGAGCGCGTCGTCCACGGTCACGATCCCGACGAGCCGGCCCTCCTCGTCCACGACCGGCACGGCGAGCAGGTTGTAGTGGGCGACGACCTCGGCCACCTCGTCCTGGTCCGCGAGGGCGGCGACTGCCACCGGCTCGTGGATCATCACGTCGCCGATCGCCGCTCCGGGTGGCGCGACGATCAGGTCGCGCAATGACAGCACGCCGACCAGCCGGCCGTCGTCGTCGGTCACGTAGACGTAGTAGATCGTCTCCGCGTCGGGCTCCAGCTGGCGCAGCCGGTCGATCGCCTGGGCCGCCGTGAGGTTCGCGGCGAGGGCGATGAACCCGGTGGTCATGATCCCGCCCGCAGATTCCTCGGGATAGCCCAGCAGCTGCTGGACCTCGTCCACCTCGTCCTGCTCCATGTGCGAGAGGATCTCGTCGCGGGTGTCCTGGTCCAGGTCGGCCACCAGGTCGGCCGCGTCGTCCGGCGACATCTCCTCGAGGATGTCGGCAGCGCGCTCGGGGGCCAGGTCCTCGAGGACGTCGACCTGGGTCTCCGGCTCCATCTCCTCCATCGCGTCCGCGACCGCCTCGTCGTTCAGGGCGGCCAGGATGCCGGCCCGGTCGCGCGGCGCCAGCTGCTCCACGATCGAGGCGAGGTCGGCCGGGTGGAGCTGGGCGAGCTTGCTGTGGGGCACGCGCAGCCGGACGCTGGCGATCGTGCTGTCGAGCGGGTCCACGTCCTCCCAGTCGATGTACCGCGCCGGAACGCTGCGGCCGAGGCTCCGGGCGAGGGTGCGGAAGGGTCCTTCGAACCCGAGCCGGCGCATCAGGCCGGCGGCCCCGACGTCGACGGCGACGACGTGGAGCGCGCCCTCGATCTCGTCCAGGCTCACGTCGTTGACCCGGATGACCTTGCGCCCCTCGATGTCGACGATCTGCTTGTCCAGCAGGTCGCCCTTGAGCAGGATCTCGTCGGGGCGCTGGCGGAACTTGCCCATGTCGATGGTGAGGACGCGCAGCTGCGCGCCGCTCGCGTCCATGTGCGCGACCGACGTCCAGGGCAGGAAGATCCGGCGCCGGTCGGTGACGACGACCAGGCCGGTGACGGGCGGGTAGCGGTCGCCGATCGCGACGATCAGGTCGGCAACCTTGCCGATCGACTCGCCCGACGGATCACGGACGGGCCGGCCGATGCACTGGCTCAGGAAGAGCATGGCCACCTCGGGGGCGGGACCGTCCCGCCTCTGGGTGGCCGCGGGCCGGGCGCGTTACGCGCCGGCACCGCACCGCTCAACGGACGGGGCGGACCTCGTGGGGGTTGCCGGCGCAGCGCGCGCCGGCGGGACTTGGTCCGGTCTCCACTGGGGGAGAGGTCCTCCGTGCGGATCTGGATGCCCGGCCGGACCCGGCCGCGCGACGGCGGTGGGCGCTCCGGTGAGGCAGCCGGAGTGTAGTCCCGCGATCGGCGGGGGGTCAATGCGAGCGGCAGATGCCTCGTCCGCCTGACATCGAGGCCCCCCGACCCGTGGGCCAACGGTGCCCTTCTGAGCTCGCCGCGCCATCCAT
>CAZKXK010000271.1:0-3364 GCA_964556585.1 uncultured Anaerolineaceae bacterium | reverse complement strand
CATGCTGACCCGACCCGGGCTCCGGCTCGTCGCGTCGACCACGCTTCGCAACCTGTTGCTGATCACGGTCGCGATGCTGCTCATCTTCGTCCTGCTGCCTGCCCTGCTGAGCGCCCAGTGGGCGAGCGTCGGCTGAGGCACGCACGTACGGCGCGGCTGCTCGTGGCGCCGATCGGGAGGCGGCGTGGCCGACCGGCTGACACTCCTGGGCCACTCGACCGTCCTGATCGACCTCGACGGCGTCCGCCTGCTGACCGATCCGTTGCTGGGGCACCTCGTCGCCTGGGCGATCCGCCGGCACGTGCCGGCGGTGCTCCCGAGTGAGCTCGAGGGGCTTTCGGCCGTCTTCATCAGCCACGGCCACCTGGACCACCTGGACCTCGCATCCCTGCGGGTGCTGCCTGGCCGCCCGACGTTCTTCGTTCCAGCCGGCCTCGGGCGGGTCGTGGCCGCGGTTGCGCGCGGACCCGTCCACGAGATGCGGGTCGGCGACCGGATCCGCCTCGGCGATCTCACGCTCGTGGCGGTCCACGCGGAGCACGGTCGTCGGCGTTCGCTGTTCACCATCGCTGAGGATGCGCTCGGCGTGCTCGTCGATGGCTCGACCCGCGTCTACTTCGCCGGCGACACTGACCTCTTCCCAGCCATGAGCGACCTGGCGGGGCGCGTGGACGTGGCACTCCTTCCCGTGAGCGGATGGGGCCCGACGCTCGGGCCCGGCCACCTCGACCCGGTGCGAGCCGCCGAAGCAGCGGCGCGAATCCAGCCCGCGATCGCGATCCCGATCCATTGGGGCACCCTCTTCCCGCTCGGCCTGCGCCGCCTCGCGCGACGCCGGTTCGAGGGACCGGGTGTGGCGTTCCGGGAGGCCGTCGCGGCACACACTCCCGGCGTCGAGGTCCGGGTGCTCCAGCCCGGGCAATCGATGCCTCTCCACGGGCGCGCCGAAGAATGACACCCAGGGTCGATGCTGGGCCGGGCTCGGTCGCCGGACGCTGGCTGGCGGTCTACCGGCTTCAGGCGCGACTGATGTGGGAGTGGAGGCCGACACGCCTGGCGATCCTGCGCCGCGCGATCCTGTCCTACCTTGGTGCCTGCCTGGCGCTCGCGATCACCGCAGGGGTCGCCCCTGGCCTGCAGGTCGACGGTCTCGGGCCGCTGCTGCTGGCCGCCCTGTTGCTGTTGGCCCTCGACAGCACGCTTGCGGTGGTGCTCCATGGGCTGCTCGTCGGGCTGCCGATCTTCGTCGCCCAGGTCCTGGGCGTGATCGCCCAGTTCGCGGCGATCGTGCTCCTCGGGCGGGTCATGCCGGGGATCCACGTGGGCGACACCGCGGCAGCGGTCTGGGGAGCCCTGCTCCTGACGCTGCTCAACAGCCTGTTTGCGGAGATCGTGGCGGTGAGCGACGACGACTCCTACTACAGCGTGCTCGTCCGGCGACTGGTGGCACGCGAGTTCCGGCACCCGACGAACCCGATCCCGGGCCTGCTCGTGGTCCAGGTCGACGGGCTGAGCCTTCCGGTGCTCCGCGAGGCGATCCGCGCCGGTCGGGCACCGGTCCTCGGCCGGCTGGTCCGCAGCGGTGAGTCCACGCTCCACCCATGGATCGCGATGCTGCCGCCGACGACGCCGGCCAGCCAGGCCGGGATCCTGCACGGCAACAACGAGGGGATCGCCGGCTTTCGCTGGTACGAGAAGTCGAGCGCCCGGCTGATGGTGGCCAACCACCCCGAGGACGCCGCCGAGATCGTCGAACGCATCAGCGATGGCCGGGGCCTGCTCGCCGGCGACGGCGCGGGCATCGGCAACCTGGTGACCGGCGACGCTCCACGCAGCTACCTGACCATGGCCACCATCGACAAGAAGGCGCCCACGGACGACGCGCGGCGCCTGCGAGGTTTCTTCGTGACCACCGTGAACTACATCCGGCTCGTCGTGCTCATGGCCGGCGAGATCGTCAAGGAGCTCTACCAGGCGGAGCGTCAGCGCGGCTGGGCGGTGGAGCCGCGCATGCGTCGAGACCTGCACTTCGCGATCGAACGGGCGGCCACCAACATCGCGCTACGCACGGTCTCCACCGCCCTCGTCATCGAGGAGATGTACAGCGGCGCACCCGCGATCTACGTGGACTACACGGGGTACGACGCGATCTCGCACCACTGCGGCCCCGAACGCCCGGAGGCGATCGACGCGCTCGAAGGCATCGATCGCGCGATCGGATCGCTCCTGAAGGCGGCCCGCTACAGCGGCCGGCCCTACCGGATGGTCGTGCTCTCCGACCATGGCCAGTGCCTCGGCGCCCCGTTCCAGCAACGCTACGGCCAGTCGCTCGAGTCCGTCATCGCCGACCAGCTGCCGCGCGAGATGGTCGTTGTCGGTACGACCGACTCCGTCGAGTCGGCCGGCTTCGGCCGGCGCATCGCAGCCGAGTTCGGACGGGGCTCCGGTTTCGGCCCGCTGCTGGCGCGCCATCTGCCCAGCGCGCTGCGACGCGCGGGGGGCAAGGCCGCGAGCCCGGATGCCGCCCCGCCCCCCGATGTCGTGGTGGCCTCGTCCGGGAACCTCGCCCATCTCTACTTCACGCACGAACCCGGCCGCATTACGAGCGAGGGGATCCAGCGGCGGTACCCGGGTCTGGTCGAGACCCTCGCCCGGCATCCGGGGATCGGGGCGGTGATCGGCCGGTCGGCGGAAGGGCACACACTCCTGCTCGGCGCGGACGGCCAGCATGACCTCGACGCGACGCCGCCCGACGCGCGCGACCTGCTGGCCGAGTACGGGCCTTACGCCGTCGAGGCGCTGCGTCACCTCACGGCGTTCACAACTGCCGGCGACCTGATCCTGCTCGGTTCGGTGGACGCGGTCACCGGGGAGGTCACCGGCTTCGAGGAGCTCGTCGGCTCGCACGGTGGCCTCGGGGGTCGGCAGACGGAACCGTTCATCCTGTATCCGACATCGCTCCGGCTGACCGATCACCCGCCGCTCGGAGCGCCTGCCCTCTATCGTCAGCTGGTGGCATGGCGGGAGCAATTGCAGGGCGAACAGAGGGGCTGACCCCGTGACCGAGACACAGCCGACAACCGCTTCGGACGCACCGGCCGGGCCCGACGGACCGCGGGTGGATCCCGGCCGGCCCGTGGACCCGAAGGCGGCTGAGCTGCGCGCCGAGAGGAACCCGCTGAAGCGCCTCTTCAAGTCCTTTGGTCCTGGTCTCATCACGGGCGCGTCGGACGACGATCCATCGGGCATCGGGACCTACGCCCAGGCCGGCGCCCAGTATGGCTACGCCACGCTCTGGACGACCCTCGCGATGCTGCCGATGCAGACGGCCGTCCAGTACATGTGCGCCAAGATCGGCCTGGTG
>CAZKXK010000270.1:0-3371 GCA_964556585.1 uncultured Anaerolineaceae bacterium | reverse complement strand
TGACCGGGCGCGAGCGCTTCTCGATCGCCGGGCTCGGGGACGATCTCGCACCGCGGGCGCGGCTGGCCGTGGTCGCCGCCCGCGACGAGGCCGAGGGATCGGGTGAGACACGCTTCGAGGTGGACTGCCGTCTCGACGGTGCCATCGAGGTCGAGTACTACCGACAGGGCGGGATCCTGCCGGCCGTGCTTCGACGGATCGCCAGGGAGTCCGCGACGGCCTGAGGCGCGGCCGGGCGCCGGGATGGCCCGTCAGGCGCGCCGGGCGGTCCAGCGGCCGTCCCGGCCCTCGACGCGCAGCGGGATGCCGTAGGCCGCCGAGAGCGTCGCGTCCACGAGGACACGCTCGATGGCGCCGGCGGCGAGCACCCGCCCGCCGGCGAGCACCGCCGCGTGCCCGAACCTGGGCGGAATCTCCTCGAGGTGGTGCGTCACGAGCACGATGCCGCCCGGTCGGGGCCGCGCCGCCTGCCCGGCCAGGGCGTCCACCAGGTCCTCGCGCGCCCGGAGGTCGAGGCCCGCCGCGGGCTCGTCCGCGAGAACAAGGTCCGGGTCGCCCAGGAGGGTCCGCGCCAGCAGCACGCGCTGGCGCTCCCCCGTGGAAAGCGTGAGAAACGGCCGCTCCGCGACCCCGCTCACGCCGAGCTGGCGAAGCAGCGCGATCGCGCGCGCCTGGTCGCGCTCGGCGTAGGTGTCCCACCAGGGTGCCAGCGCGCCCGTCCGGGCGGAGACCACGACCTCTCGCGCCCGGAGGCGCGCATCGAAGCGTTCCGCGAGGGCGGCGCTCGTCAGGCCGATCCGTGGCCGGAGCGTCCGGGTGTCCACGCGTCCGAGCTCCGCACCAAGGACCCGGACGCGGCCGACCGTCGGGAGGAGGCTCGTCGCGGCGACCGCCAGGAGCGTGGACTTCCCGGCACCGTTCGGGCCCACCACGACCCAGCGCTCGCCCGGGAGCACGACGAGGTCGACCTCGGCGAGCAGCCAGGCCGCGCCGCGCCGGACGCCGACGCCGTCGAGCTCGAGCACCGGGGCGCGCCCCGGGCGCTGCGTGGACGCGGGCTCGCCTGGCACCCGGTGATGGTAGATGACCCCGGGCGATGCCTCCCACGGCGGGCGCCGGGACGCGACGTGCTCGCCGGGGCCCGACGTCCGGGATCGCGCCCGAACCCCCGCGCCGTCAGGCGCCTGTGCCCGGCTCGCCCTGGTCCGACGCCGGGTCGTCGGCGGCGCCCCCGCTGGCCGAAGGCGAAGGCGGCGCCGCCCGAGCCCGGCGCCGCTTCGGCCGCGCGCTGTGCACGGCCGGCCACCAGTCGCAGGCGCAGAGGCCGCGCGGACAGCCGGCGTGCGGCAACCGCGGCGTGCGCAGCTCGTCGGTGATGCGGAAGATCCGCCCGTTGTCGGCCCGGCAGGCAGGGCAGCAGGACGCCCCGACGAGCTCCGCCTCGCGCGCCAGCTCGGCGATCTTCCGGAGCGTGGCCGCCACGCCCTCACGGTAGAGGGCCACCAACTCGTCGGCCGGTGGCACGCTGCCGCCGGCTTCCGCGAAGAGCTCGGCCGCCTGCCGGCGCCGGATCTGTGCCAGCTCGTCCCAGCGCTTATCGCGCCGGGCCGCCCGGGCGGCCCGCTCCGCGGCCCCCAGGTAGAGTGCCCGGGAGGCGGCGACCGACGCGGCGGTCAGCGGCCGCGCCGCCAGGCGGCGTCGGCGGTCGGCCGGAGCGCCGGACATCCGCGCCAGGTGCAGCCAGTGCTGCCGCTCGCGTGTCCAGGTCACTTCGTCGAGCTCACGCCGGCGCTCGGACTCGAAGGTCGCGACGGCCGACTCGGTCAGGTAGATTGCCCGCCCGTCCAGGTGACGGACCACGATCGGGTGCCGGCAGCTCGGGCACCGTCGCGAATGGACCGGTGGAGGATCGAGGGTGACGCCGCAATTCGGGCAGGCAATCGCGATGACGGGCGCGGGCTCCTCGGGCTGCGGCGTGGGCGCCACGTCCTCCACCGGCGTCACGACCTGCGCGTCGGCGCTGTCCCGGCCCAGAAGCCACCGAAAGAACGCGATCGGAGCCACCTCGGTTCGTTGGCCCGCAGCGGGATCGTCCACGGAATCGTGCCACGTCAGCCGCCCGGACGCTGGGCCGGCCCGCCGACGGTCGACACGGGCACCGGCACGCGCCGCGGGTGATCCGTCACGAGCGCGGTTCGTGCCGCTGCCGCGTCGACCCTAGAGGACGCCGCGTCCCCGCACCATGCCGGGCTGCAGCTCGGTCGCCGCGACGATGTGGCGGCGGTTCACCAGGGCAAAGCCGTAGCGCGAGATGACTCGCCGGTCGGCCAGCGAGCGCGTCCGGACGTCGGTCATCGGGATCCACGCCGGGCTCGGCGACTCGATGAACGCCGCCAGGAGCGCCTCGGGGTTGAGGTGGACCTCGCCGGTGAGGGTGTGGCCGGGCGTCACCACGATGAGGTCGAAGGAGCGCTTTCGCATGAACTCCGCTCCCCCGGTCTCGCGTTCGTCGACGTCGGTCGCCTGGCCGATGAGCGTCACCTCCTCGGGGCTCACCCAGAAGCTCGGGGAGGTCACCTTGGTGGGGTCGCCGTTGCGGCGCAGGACCGTGACGTCACGGATCTGGATCAGCCCTTCGTGGTTGTTGACGAAATCGGAGAGCCGGCGGTGAAAGCCGATGAACACGGTGCCGGACAGGCGGAGGTGCTGGCCCACGAGCTCGATCGGGAGACCCTCCCCGGCGGTCGTCGGCGTCGCGGGCGCGACTGCGCCGGCAACGAGGGCCTCGAGGTGCGTCGCCGCGTCGCCGTCGACGATCTCGTCTTCCCGGTCCGGGGCGTTCACGCCGCCATCGGTGGCACGTGGTTCGGTCATGTCACGAGGCTCCGTCCTGGTTGGATTCGGTGACGCTCGAGAGTCGCGGCCGTGATCCCACGCCGGGCTTCCGGGGCGGGCGGGCCGGCCAGCAGCCGCGCTCGTCACGATTGTACGTGCCCGAGGTTGCGGTCCGCCGTGGCGCGACGGCGGGAAGCTTGCCCGCACCGGCCGCGCCGGGGCGGCTACTTCCAGTAGGCGCCGAGCGCCGCCGAGGTGCTCACCCCGTGGCCGGGGTCGCCGGGCCACTGCACCCGGACGTTGATCGCGGTCGCCGCGCTGGCGGTCATCCAGACCGTCACGACGCCCTTGGCGTCGGCCCAGGCCGACTTGAGATAGGCCGGGCTGCCCCAGACGCCCATCGTCTTCTTCGCCACCAGGACGTTGACGCGCTGGCCGGCCAGCGCCGCGCCGCCCGAGAACCGCCAGCTGACGAAGCCGCGGAGCGGGGCGACCTTCGGGGACTTCGCGCTGAAGCCGGTCGCCGGTCGCAGGCC
>CAZKXK010000269.1:0-3382 GCA_964556585.1 uncultured Anaerolineaceae bacterium | reverse complement strand
CCGCCCGGCGCGGCGGCGGCGCACGCGGATCAGCCGGCGTGCCGCCCGCGGAGCCGTTCGATCACGGCCGACGGCGGGAGGCCCCGCTCGGCAAGCAGGACCAGCGCGTGGTAGAGCAGGTCGGAGGCCTCGCCCGCGAGCGCCTCGCGGAGCGCCGTCCGGTCGAGCCCGGCCGCCTCGGCGACCGCGTCGTCCTTGGCGGCCATGAGCACTTCCGTGGCTTCCTCGACGACCTTGCGGCCCGGGCCATCGACGCCGTCGGACACGAGGCGCGCCGTGTAGGAGCCGGGCGGACGGCTGGCGACCCGGTCGGCGATCGTCGCCCAGAGCCGCTCGAGCCAGTCGAAACCCTGGGGGGCGAGGGCGGGACCGGGCGCGGCCGGGACGGTCGGGTCGGATGCGGCGGGTGAGAGATCATCCTCGTCGAAGCAGCTCCGCGTGCCACGGTGGCACGCCGGCCCGGCCGGCTCGACCGTGGCCAGGAGCGCGTCGCCGTCACAGTCGAGGGCGAGGCCGACGAGGCGAAGGACGTTGCCGCTGGTCTCGCCTTTGCGCCAGAGGCGCTGCCGGGAGCGCGAGTAGAAGTGGACCTCGCCGGTCGCGAGCGTCGCGGCGAGCGCCTCGGCGTTCGCGTAGGCGAGCATGAGGACCCGGCCGTCGGCGATGCCCTGCACCACCACGGGCACCAGGCCGTCGGAGCCCCAGTGAACACGCCCGGCATCCGCGGGCCGTCCGGCGACGCCAGGCGCGGCACGGGATGATCCTCGTGCGTTGCTCATGCGAGCGCGCCCGCCGCGGCGCGGACCGGGATCCCGGCCGCCGCCATCGCCGCCTTGACGTCGCCGATCGCGTGGCGGCGCCGGTGGAAGATGGAGGCGGCCAGCACCGCCGAGGCGCCGCCATCGCGAACGGCCGCGATGAAGTCGCCCGGCCCGGCCGCACCCCCGGAGGCGATCACCGGCACGGGCACGCGGTCGCTGATCGCGCGGAGCAGGAGCGTGTCGAACCCCTCCCCGGTCCCGTCGCGGTCGATCGACGTCACGAGGAGCTCGCCGGCCCCGGCGTCGACGGCGCGCGCTGCCCAGGCCGCCGCGTCGAGCCCGGTCGCCTCCCGGCCCCCCTTCACGACCACCTCCCAGCCCGCGCCCGGGTCGGCCGGCCCGGCGCGCCGGCGCGCATCGATCGCGACGACCACGGCCTGGCTGCCGAAGCGCCGTGCGCAGCGCCGGATGAGATCCGGCTGGCGGACCGCGGCCGTGTTGAACGACACCTTGTCCGCGCCGGCGCGGAGGACGTCCCGCATCTCGACCACGCTCCGGACGCCGCCCCCCACGGTGAGCGGGACGAAGACCCGCCTCGCCGTGCGCTGCACGACGTCCAGGAGCGTCGCCCGACCGTCGGGTGCGGCGTCGATGTCGAGGAAGACGATCTCGTCGGCGCCTTCTGCCGCGTAGCGTGTCGCGAGCTCCGGCGGGTCGCCCGCGTCGGTGAGGTCCACGAACCGGGTGCCCTTGACGACCCGGCCCCTGGCGACGTCGAGGCAGGGGATGACGCGCACGCGCAGCATCAGCTGGCGGCCACGTGCGTGATGGGCTCAGCGCGACCAGTGTGACCCAAATGACGCGCGTGACCGCCGCGACCGGCGCCGGCGGCCCCCGCGAGCGCCACGAAGTTGGCCAGCAGGCGCAGGCCGTCGCGACCGCTGCGCTCGGGGTGGAACTGGACGCCGGCAAGCGCGCCGCGCGAGACGGCGGAGACGAACCTGCCGCCGTGGGCCGTCTCGGCAAGAACCAGCCCGTCGGCCTCCGGCGGGGGAGCCGCGGCGAAGGAGTGGACGAAGTAGAAGTCGGCGCCCTCGCCGATCCCCGCGAACAGCGGGTGGGCGCGCCGCCGCTCCACCTGGTTCCAGCCGATGTGGGGCAGCCGCGGCGCGTCGCCGAGCCGCACCGTCCGCCCGGGCAGCACGCCGAGGGTGACGGCGCCGTCCTCGTCGCTCCCCTCGAACAGCAGCTGCAGGCCGAGGCAGATCCCGAGGAGCGGTCGTCCGGCGGCGACCCAGGCGAGGATCGGCGCGTCGAGGCGATGCCGCCGGAGGCGTGCCATGGCCGGGGCCGCGGCGCCCACGCCCGGCACGACCACGGCATCGACCCCGGCGAATGCCTATGGCCGGCCCGCCAGGACGACCTGCGCGCCGGCGGCGGAGAGTGCCTGCTCGATGCTGACCAGGTTGCCCGCCCCGTAGTCGACGACCGCCACCCGGGTCAACCCAGGCTTCCCTTCGTGGACGCGACACCACCGCGGCGGCGCGGGTCCTCGGCGACGGCCGCCCGGAGCGCGCGGGCGAGCGCCTTGAACGCGGCCTCGGCGAGGTGATGGTCGTTCCGGCCGCTTCCCCGCAGGTGCAGCGTGGTGCCCGACGCGCGGGCGAACGCCTCCAGCGCGTGCTCAACGAGCTGGGTGGGAAGCGCCCCGATCCGCTCCCCGCGGAACGGCAGGTCCACCACCGCGTACGGGCGGCCGCCGACGTCCACGACCGCGGTCGCGAGCGCCTCGTCCATGGGGATCGAGGCCTCGCCGAAGCGCACGATGCCGGCCCGGTCACCCAGCGTGGCCCCGAGCGCCGTGCCCAGGACGAGCGCGACGTCCTCGGCCGTGTGGTGCTCGTCGACCTCGAGGTCACCCGTGGCACGCACCGCGAGATCGAAGAGCCCGTGGTGCGCGAACGAGGCGAGCAGATGGTCGAGGAACCCGACGCCGGTGCGCACCTCGGCCGCGCCCGTCCCGTCGAGGTCCAGCGTCAGGGTGACGTCCGTCTCCCGCGTCTGCCGCACGACCGTGACCCGGCGTCCCTCGCGGGCCGTGACATCGAACGCGCCGAGCGGAGTCGTCATGGTGCTGTCTCCCGGGTCGCCGATCGGGTGGGGTAGGGAAGCGTCGGCAGGATCTCGGCGAGCGCCGCGAGGAGGCGATCGTCCTCGGCCGGGGAGCGAACCGTGAAGCGGAGGTGATCGGCCAGGGGATGCGCACGGCCGAACGTGCGGGGGACGAGCCCGCGCCCGAGCAGCCGGTCCGCGGCCGCCGCGGCCCGGTCGCGGTCACCGAGCCCCACGAGCAGAAAGTTCGTGACGGACGGGCTCGCCGGCGCCCCGAGCGCGGCCAGCCCGGCGGCGAGGCGCGCGCGCTCCGCCGTGACGCGCGTGACGTTGGCCCGGAGCGCGGCCGGGTCACGGAGCGCGGCGGCCACCACGGCCACCGACGGGATGGACACGGAGCCCGGCGGCCGATACGGCTCCATGCGGGCCAGGACGTCGCGGGACGCGATGGCGAACCCGACCCGGAGCCCGGCCAGCGCGTAGGCCTTCGAGGCCGTGCGGACGACCAC
>CAZKXK010000268.1:0-3393 GCA_964556585.1 uncultured Anaerolineaceae bacterium | reverse complement strand
TGTCGGCGATGAGCAGACCGCCGGGTCGCAGGGCACCCACGGCCAGGTCGAGATAAGCCTCGTAGTCCCGCTTCTCGGCGTCGATGAAGACGAGGTCCGCGGTGCCGCCGAATGCGGCGAGGCCCACGGCCGCGTCCCCGGCGCGCAGGTCGATGACCCCGGCGACGCCGGCCTCGGAGAAGGTGCTCGTCGCGAGCGCGACCTTGGCCGGGTCGATCTCGAAGGTGGTGACCCGCCCGCCGTTCCGCTGCGCGGCGAGCGCCAGCCAGAGCGTCGAGTAGCCGGAGGACGTGCCGACCTCGACGATCCGTCGTGCGTCGACAGCGAGCGCGAGGGTCAGCAGGAGCTGGCCGACGTCCGGCGTGATCGCGCGGAGGCGTTGCGACTGGGGTGTCCCGTCGGTCCGGTCGCGCGCGTCACGCTCCTGGAGACGCTCCATGACGAGCCGCATCGCTCCCGGCACCACGTCCATGCCATGCTCCTTCGTTCGCCGTCGCCGCGCGTCCGGCGCGTCTCAGGCGCCGAAGACCCGCTGGACCTCGCGGAGCCCGGCGGCGAGCGCGTCGATGTCGTCGCGCGTGGTGAACACGGAGAAGCTGGCGCGGGCGGTCGCGGCCAGGTCCAGTCGCTCGTGGAGCGGCATCGTGCAGTGGTGGCCGGCCCGCACGCAGACGCCGGAGCGATCCAGGATCTGGGCCACGTCGTGGGGGTGGATCCCGGGGAGGTTGAACGAGATCACGCCACCCCGCTGATCGGCGGGCGGCCCGTAGATGGCGATGCCCGGCACCTCGCGCCGCAGCAGCTCGAGCGCATAGACGACGAGGTCGTGCTCGTGATCGCGAACCCGGTCCATTCCGAGGGCGCGCAGGTAGTCCGCGGCCACGCCCAGGCCGATCGCCGCGCTGATGTCCGGCGTGCCGGCCTCGAACTTCCAGGGGACGTCGTTGAACTCCGTCCGGCGAAGCTTGACCTCGCGGATCATGTCGCCCCCCGCCAGGAACGGCGGCATCGCGTCGAGCAGCTCCCGGCGGCCCCACAGCACACCCGACCCGGTCGGCCCGAGCATCTTGTGGCCCGAGAACACGTAGAAGTCGGCGCCCAGCGCCTGGACGTCGACCGGGAGGTGGGGCACGGCCTGGGCGCCGTCCACGAGGACGAGCGCACCCACGGCGTGGGCCATCTCCACCATCTCGCGGACCGGGTTGATCGTGCCCAGCATGTTCGACACGTGGGAGAACGCCACCAGCTTCGGCCGAAGCCGGAGCAGCACCTCGAACACGTCCAGGCGCAGGAGCCCATCGTCGGTGATCGGGATGAACTCCAGGTCGCCGTCGACCTCCTGGGCCAGGATCTGCCAGGGGACGAGGTTGGCGTGGTGCTCCATCTCCGTCAGGACGATCGCGTCGCCCTGGCCGATGTTGTGGCGACCCCAGCTGTAGGCGACCAGGTTCACCGCCTCGGTCGCGTTGCGAACCCAGACGATCTCGTGGGCGGCGGGCGCGTTGATGAGCCGGGCGATTTTGACGCGGGCTGCCTCGTACTCCTGGGTGGCCCGTTCGCCGATCTCGTAGATGGCCCGATGGACGTTCGCGTTGTACTCGCGGTAGTAGCGGTCCATCGCCTCGATGACGACGCGGGGCTTCTGGCTGGTGGCCGCCGAGTCGAGGTAGACCAGCCGCGCTCCGTGGGAACGCTGCTCGAGGATCGGGAAGTCGGCCGCGAGGGCACGGGCGTCGAGCGGCCCCCGGGGGTGCGGGCTCGCGAGCGCCGGCTCGTCGGGACGCGCGGCACCCGCGCGCACGGGACTCGGGGCCAGGTCGGTCATGGTCAGTGCGCCGCTGCCGGCTCGGGGAGCTCGGGCGCGTCCGTTTCGTCGACGTCGTAGCCCGCCTCGCGAAGGACGGGCGCGTAGCCCTCTTCCTCCAGGCGGAGCGCGAGGTCCTTCCCACCGCTCTTGATGATCCGGCCGCGCGCCAGGACGTGGACGTAGTCCGGCGTGATGTAGTTGAGCAGCCGCTGGTAGTGGGTGATCAGGAGGACGCCCAGGTTCGGGTTGAGCATCGCGTTGACGCCCTCGGCCACGATGCGCAGCGCATCGATGTCCAGGCCCGAGTCCGTCTCGTCGAGGATCGCCATCTCGGGCTCCAGGACCGCCATCTGGAGCATCTCCAGGCGCTTCTTCTCGCCGCCGGAGAAGCCCTCGTTGACGTAGCGCATGGCGAACGCCTCGTCCATCTTCAGGAGGCCCATCTTCGCCCGCATGAGCTTGCGGAACTCGCCCATGCCGATGCCGCCGCGGGTGGGATCGGTCGGGTCGATGTCCGGGTCCTTCTCCACGCCCTGCCGTCTCGCGTTGAGCGCGGTGCGCAGGAAGCTGGCCACGGAAAGGCCCGGGATCGCGGTCGGGTACTGGAAGGCGAGGAACATGCCCAGGCGGGCTCGCTTGTCGGCCGAGAGCGCCAGGATGTCGCGGTCCTTCCAGACCACTTCGCCCTTCCTGACGATGTAGGCGGGGTGGCCCATCAGGGCGTAGGCGAGCGTCGTCTTGCCCGACCCGTTGGGGCCCATGATCGCGTGGACCTCGCCCTTGCCGACCACCAGGTCGATCCCCTGCAGGATCTCCGTGTCGGGCGCGGCCACGGGTGCAACGTGGAGGTCGCGGATCTCGAGGTACTTGTCGCTCACGGTGGGGCTTGGCTCCTGCGTGGATCGGCGCGCCGATGCGCCGGGAAGGTCAGACGGAGACGGGGGTTCGGTCGCCGAGGTCGAGCTCGACCAGGTGTGGTACCGGGATCAGCTGGGCCAGCGTGGTGGTGTCCAGGACGCCACTGATGGCGTCGCGGACCATCACCCAGAGATGGTTCACGGAACAGGCGCCCAGGCGCTCGCACAGCACGTGGTTGGGGTCCTCCGACGCGCAGATCATCGGGGCGAGCGGCCCCTCGAGCGCACGGAGCGCCTCGCCGAGCGTGATCTCGCGTGGATCGCGCGCCAGCGCGTAGCCACCCCGGGCGCCGCGCGTCGAGGCGACGATCCCGGCCTCCCGGAGCGGGATGGCGAGCTGCTCGAGGTAGGCCCGCGGCAGCGCCTCGTCGATCGCGACCTCCGCCAGCGAGACCGGCACGGGCGAGTCCGGCCGCCAGCGACGGGCAAGCTGGACGAGCATCCGCACGCCGTACTCGCCCTTCGTGCTGAAGGAGATGGCGCCGGATGGGTGGTATGTGCGGACGCTCAGTGGTCTGATCCTCGCGGTGCTGGAGCGGCGACCGGATCGATCGGGTGCCGGTCGCGCCTGCGCTCCTCTCGGGCGCGGGTGCCGCCGGGGCACCAGCTCAATTCCGACCTTTTCAGTCGGAAATGCTACACCCGGCCGCGAGGGAGCGTCAATGGAGG
>CAZKXK010000267.1:0-3393 GCA_964556585.1 uncultured Anaerolineaceae bacterium | reverse complement strand
CGGGCGGTGGTTCATCGCGACCGGGACGTCGTCCCCCGAAACTGGCTGCCCGGACCTGCGCGGTCAGAGGGTAGAGAGGGCTCGCACCGGGTCATGCGGCACGGAGCGGCGGCATCGCCTGCGCCTCAATGCCTGAGGGCGAACCACAGGCTGAGCAGGCCGAGCACGCCCAGCGGGATGATCAGCAGCCCGAAGCCGCCCGGGAGGAGCGCCTGGAGCCACGCGATGCCATCGTGGAAGAGGTTCGCGGCCGTCCCGATCGGATCGCCCATCGAACTGCCCTCCATGGTCCCCACCAGCCCGGGTGGAGCCACACCCGCTGCCCGAAGGCCCCGCGCTGTGTCCCGGATTATCCGACCGCTCTGGCCGGAAGACCAGCGAACTTTGTGGGCAGGACTCCCCAGGAGGTTGGAAAGGGCTCAGCGGTCGAACCAGGCACGCTCCGGCCTGGCTCAGATGAACTTCCGGAGGTCGCGGAGCTGCTCCGTGGACTCCGCGCCGGTGAAGCAGTAGTGAAGGTCGATGAAGCGGGCCCGGAAGCGGGCCACCTCGTCGCGGTCGTCCGTCCCGTCGACCACGACATCATTGATGAACTGGGCGTCCTGGTGGAAGTCGGCCGCCTCCATCCCGAAACGGGTCATCTCGGCGACGCCCATCCGAAGCGCGCCCGCGGTCGTGAAGCCCTCGTCGGTCGGGGTGGCCTGGTAGTTGCAGATGATGTTGTTCTCCTCGAGCCGCCGCGCCGCATCGATCCCCTTCGCGTAGCCGACCTCGACGACCACCTGGTGGGTCTGCGTGTAGCCGAGCGACGGGTCGCCGGCGACGTGCATCCCCAGGTCCGCGAGCGCCCGCGCGAGCGCCTTCGCGTTCGCCAGGACCGCCGGCTGATAGGAGTCCTTGAACGCGCTCATCTCGTACGCCGAGAACAGGAGCCCGAGCAGCGTCCCGAGATGGTGATTGCTGACGCTTCCCGGGAAGGCGCGGGACTCGATCGTCTCCCAGAGCCGGAACCGTGGGTCGTCTTCCGCCCAGTTGCCGGCGACCACGCCCCGCTGGGTGCCGAAGAACGTCTTGTGGGTCGACCCCGTGACGAGGTCCGCGCCCTCCGCGAACGGCTCCTGGAAGTGCGGCCCGACCAGGCCCAGGATGTGGGCCATGTCGTACATGATCACCGTGTCGAGGCCCATCTGGTCCACGAGACGGCGCACCGCCGCGACCGGCTCGGGGTACAGGATCATGCTCTTGCCGAGGATGATGAGCTCCGGCCTGGCCCGCTCGAACAGCTCGGGCAGGGCGTCGAGGTCGATCTGGTACGGATCGTCGGCGCGGACCGGGAAGTTGAACACGGCGGGCGCTTCGGTCGCCGGGTTGCGCGCGACGTAGTCGCGCAGCGCGCCCATCGGCTGGGCGCTCAGGTGGCCGCCCTTGATGATGTGGTTGTTGACCACCGCGCGGATCCGCCGCTGCTCCGAGCGCCGGTCGTCGCGGTTCAGGTAGTCGACGAGCGCCGAGAAGACGACCATGTTGGCCATCTGGCCGCTGATGACGCGCGTCTCCACCTCGCGCGCGCCGAGGTACGTCCGCATCTGGGCGACCAGGTCGCGCTCGACCTCGGCGATGAAGCCGGTGCCCTGGTAGTAGTAGACGTCGGCGTCGAGGAGCGCCCGGACGCGCTTGTGCTCGGCATACCGGGAGGCCGGGTCCATGATCGACAGCGCCCGGGCCAGTGGCGACGGCGTCATCTCCGACGGGATGAGGTTGATGCACTGCTGCAGGCGCCAGCGGGTGTTGTCGACCGCCCGGCGAACGAGGTCCGATGCCCGCGTCGCGTACTCGGCGACCGCCGCCACCTCTGCCGCCCATGGCGCGGGGATCTCCCCGAAGGAGATCGGCCGCGTGAAGGGCGGGGCGTCGGCGCGCAGGAGATAGGGTGCCACCCGGGCCTTGACCCGGCTGCCCCGGATGTCGATCTCGACGTCGGCGTGCTCCTCGACATCGACGTCGAGGAGGGCGAGCCCGATCGCCCGCTTCTCGCTGATCTCGGTGAGAACGCTCGAGAGCCCCTCCCCCGCATAGATCCAGTACGGCGCGACGGTCCCGCTCGTCACCCAGCCGACGTGGCGCTCGCCGACATACACGTCCGCGTTCTGGCGCGCCACGCCCCGGTCGAGGAGCTGGAAGGGCCGTACGATCCGGGGCAGCACCTCGTGGTCGCCGTAGTCCCGCCGCATGATCTTCCGGTGCGCGTCGAACTGCCGGGCGAGTGCCTCGCGCCCGATATAGTCGGCCTTGAGCGCGCTGAAGCTCACCGCGACGCGGGCCAACGGGCAGGCGAAGATCGGGATCGGCGCGCCCGCCGGATCGAGGCCCAGCTCGTGCCCGTAGAGCGGGAGCGCGGCCTCCAGGCGGAGCGTGTCGCGGGCGCCGAGGCCGATTGGGGACGCGCCCAGGCTGACGACCCGGTCCCAGACCGCGCCGGCGATCTCGGCCGGGACGAACAGCTCGAACCCGATCGCCTCGCCGGTGTAGCCGGTCCGGGCGATGACGACCTTCGCGCCGCCGATCTTCGAGGCGCACAGGTTGTTCCGCCCCGGCTCCGGGAGCCGGCCGGCGGCCGCGATCTCCTCGACGATCCGGCGCGATGTGGGGCCCTGGACGGAGATCATCGCGACCTGCTCCGTATGGTCCTCCAGGACCAGGCCGGGGAAGCCGCCGGCGTGCGCGGAGAGGTGGTCCCAGTCCTTCTCGCGGTTTGACGCGTTGACCACGAGCAGGTAGTCGTCGCGGTCCAGGCAGTAGAGGTACGCGTCGTCGATCGCCCCGCCGTCGGCGTCCGGGATCATCGTGTACTGCGACTTGCCCGGGAGCAGCGCGGCGGCGTTGCCCGTCAGCACGTGCTGGAGGAACGGCAGGGCGTGGGGCCCGCGGACCACGAAGCGGCCCATGTGGGACACGTCGAAGACGCCCGCCGCGCGGCGCGTCTCCAGGTGCTCCTTGATGATCCCGGTGGGGTACTGGACGGGCATCTCCCACCCGCCGAAGTCGACCATGCTCGCGCCCGCCTGGACGTGGTTCTCGTAGAGGGGGGTGCGCTTCATGCCTCGCTCCTCGTTCGGCCGCGGCGGGCCACGCATGGCGCAGACGCGCCTGCGCCGGCCGCCGGAGCACGTGCCTGCGATCCGGCCCGCGTCCCGGTGCAGCTGCGATCATACCGTCGCGACAGGACCGCTCAGCTCGTCCGGGCACTCCTGGTGAGGAGTGGGCTCGGGCTGGTCAGAGAAGCGAGCGCGGGCCCTCGAGGTCGGAGACCGTGCGCGTCGCGTCGTCGATGGCGGTCATGATGTCCGGCGTGAGCCTGGCGGCGACCTCCAGCGCCCCCATGTTCTCGGTGAC
>CAZKXK010000266.1:0-3410 GCA_964556585.1 uncultured Anaerolineaceae bacterium | reverse complement strand
CCACATGAGAATGGGGCCGTCGGGTTTCACCCGGCGGCCCCTTCTGTACCTGGGGCCCGGGTCCTGACCGACGCCCGCGAACGACTCCACCTGTCCAACACAAGGGAATGGGCCGGCACGTCCGTCCGGACGGCCGGCCTGTCGCGTTCGCCGGGGAAATCGGCCCAAGCGCGTTGACGCCCATGCTCGATATCTGGCCAAAACCTTCTAATAGTCCTGGCCCTTTGGTATAGTCGCGCGGCCTTGGGGCGATGCTACAGTGGTGCAGCCTGTCACACGGCTACGGGGAGAGAGAACCTTGAAGCGGAGCAACCGGCTCATCCTGCTCATCGGCCTGTTTCTGGCCGTCGTCGCGTTCGTCGGGGTGATCATGCTTACGGGCAACACCTCGTCGGGCGGCACAGCCATAGTCGGTCCGTCGCCCTCGCCGACGACGGCCAAGGTCGTGAAGGCGGCGGTCGACATCGCGGCCGGCACGACCGTCACGGCGTCGATGGTCGAGCTGGACGAGGTTCCGCTCGCAGCCGCGGGTCCCGACACCATCCCTGACACGGGCAATGCCATCGGCAAGACGATCCGACAGTCGGTCACCAAGGGCGAGACGCTCGGGTACTCGTTCTTCGAAAGCTCGGGCGTCGAGGCGAACGTCACGGACGGGCTGCCACACGGCCTTCGGGCGATGGCCATCCAGGTCTCCCAGGTGACCGGCGTTGGCACGCTGATCCAGAACGGCGATCACGTCGACGTCGTGATCTCGATGAAGATCCAGAATACGATCCCGGACCCGGTCAACAAGGGCCAGGTCATCAACGTCGGCACCGAGCAACCCTCGGTCAAGATGATCCTCCAGAACGTCCTGGTCGTCGGCACATTGCTGCCACCGCCCACAGGCTCGAACGCGGAGCACTCACCCACGCCTACGCCGTCCGGCCAGACCAGCGGCGGGAGCCAGGGTCCGACGACAAGCCTCAACGGCCAGTCGGAGATGGTCCTGGTCGCCGTGACGGCGAACCAGGCCGAGATCATCCGCTACGCCCAGCTGTACTCGGACCCGGCCGCGGGCGACAACATCTCGCTCGTGCTCCGCTCACCCAAGGACTACATCAAGCTCGGCGCGGATGGCAACCCGGTTCTCGACGCGAACGGGAACCCGGTCGCCACCACGCCGCCGGCCGACACCACCGATGGCGTGATCCTCAAGACCCTTATCGACAAGTACGGCGTCCTTCCACCGGACCTCTTGAACAAGTAGGAGCCAGTCGGTTCGCGATCGGCCCCGAAGTCGGCCCGCCCCTGCTCCAGAGGCGGGCCGTTCTGCCACCAGCGCCGCAGACGAGCACCCATGGCCGACCAGATCCGCGTCCTGATCGTCGACGACATCCCCGAGACCCGCGATCACCTGACGAAGCTGCTTGGCTTCGAGAAGGACATCGAGGTCGTGGGTGCCGCGGCGTCCGGCGCGGAGTCGCTCCAGATGGCGGCCAGGCTCCAGCCCGACGTCGTCCTGATGGACATCAACATGCCGGACATGGACGGGATCACGGCGACCGAGCTGCTCTCGGCGCAGGTCCCGGCCAGCGCCATCGTCATGATGTCCGTCCAGGGAGAGGCGGACTACCTGCGGCGATCCATGCTGGCGGGCGCCCGTGAGTTCCTCGTCAAGCCGTTCAGCTCCGACGAGCTGACCGCCTCCATTCGCCAGGTGCACGCGAGGGAGCGCGACAAGCGGGTGCGCTATGGAGCACCCGCGGCCACCGAGGCGCGCGCGACAGCATCCCGCGAGCCGGGGCGGATCGTGGCCATCTTCTCGCCGAAGGGTGGGGTTGGGAGAACCACGATCGCCGTGAACATGGCGGTGGCGGCGGCCTCGGAGCCGGACAGCAGCGTCGCCCTCATGGACGGCTCGTTCCAGTTCGGCGACGTCGGGGTGCTGCTCAACCTCAACCCGAAGAGCAAGTCGATCGCCGATCTCGTGCCAGAGCTGGAGGCCGGCGGCGAGCCGGAGTCGCTCGACACGTTCATGATGACGCACTCCTCCGGGCTCAGCGTCCTCTTGGCACCGCCCTCGCCGGAGCTCGCCGAGACGGTGACCCCAGCCGTCGCCAAGCGCGCCCTGGAAGTGCTTCGGGGCCGCTACGACCTGGTCATCGTCGACTGCGCATCGTCGTTCAGTGACGCGACGCTCGCCATCCTCGACATCGCGGATACGATCTTCACCGTCCTCACGCTCGAGATCACGAGCATCAAGAACATGCGGCTCTTCCTGGAGGTCGCCGACCAGCTCGGCTATCCGGATGACAAGGTCCAGCTGGTGCTCAACCGGGCGGACTCCGCCCTGGGGATCCGGGTCGCGGACGTGGAGCATTCGATCGGTCGCAAGATCGACCACACGATCGTCAGCGATGGCCGGAGTGTTGTGTATGCGCTCAACCGTGGCGTACCGTTCTTCACCAGCAACCGCGAGGCACAGGTCTCGCAGGACATTCTCCGGCTGGCCCGGTCGTTGACCGGGGAGCAGGGGAAGACCCGCGGGGTTCCCAAGCCGGCTCCGCGCAAATCGTTGTTCGCACGGCGCTAGGAGCGCCCGAGATCGTCCCCTCGGGGGCTGAAGGGGTGGTTGGAAGATGTCCCTGCTGAAGCGAATCGAGAGCGCGAGGCCCGGGGGAACGGGCACCTCGACGCCGACGGCACCGGCCGGACCCCCGGGAGGCCCCGGCACCGGGCCGGCTGGCTCACCGCCGGGACCGGCGGCCAGCCAGCGGCTCATGTCGTCCGCGCCGGTCCGGGAGTCGTTCCGCGACGTCAAGTTCCGGATCCAGTCCCGCGTCATCCAGGACTTGGACCCGAAGCTGGATCTCTCCAACCAGGTCGAGGTCCGCCGCCAGATCGAGGAGATCTTCGGCAAGGTCATCGACGAGGAGGGCCTGGCCCTCACCCGCGCCGAGCGGGTCCGGATGCTGGAGCAGATCACCGACGAGATCATCGGCCTGGGTCCGCTGGAGCCGCTCCTCCGCGATGAGTCCATCACGGAGGTGATGGTCAACGGCCCGCGCCAGGTCTACATCGAGCGAAGCGGGAAGCTGGAGCTCACGAACGTCGTCTTCCAGAACGACGACCACGTCATGCGGATCATCGACCGGATCATCGCCCCCATCGGGCGGCGCGTCGACGAGTCGAGCCCGATGGTGGACGCCCGCCTGACGGACGGCTCCCGCGTGAACGCGATCATCCCGCCGCTTTCGCTGGTGGGCCCGGTCATCACCATCCGCAAGTTCTCGGCCTCGCCGTTCACGGTGGACGACCTCGTCCGCTTCGGCACGGCGACCCCGGACATGTTCGAGTTCATGCGCGCGGCCGTCGAGGCGCGGCTGAACCTCTTCGTCTCCGGCGGCACGGGCTCGGGCAAGACG
>CAZKXK010000265.1:0-3413 GCA_964556585.1 uncultured Anaerolineaceae bacterium | reverse complement strand
GTGCGGCCATCGACCCGGGCCCGACAGTGTCGAGGTGGCCGTAGAGCATGTGGGTCGATCCATCGGCGATACCCGTGTCGTCGGCGTCCCGCCTCGCGTCGCCGATGACCAGGTTCGGGCGCCCGTCGGGCGAGGGGATCAGGCGGCTCGCGAGGCCATTCTCCGCCGCCCAGCGTTCCAGGAACCGGGCGAGCTCATGCTCGCCGGCGCCTCCCGGGACGAGCGCCGGGTTGACGGAGTCGATGGAGATCAGCTGTCGCGCGAGGTCGATGACGTCGTCGGTCCGCATGGTGCAAGCATGCTCGCGATCCTCCGAACACGGCACGCCGCGAACGCGAGGCCAGAAAGGCCTCCTGCTGCCCCTGCCGCGTCTCGCATGCAGGGCGGCGCCGGCTCGCGGGCGACGGGCAGACCTAGGGCCGCAGCGTCCCGAAGAAGACCTGCCAGGCCAGCAGCGACTTGGCGATCAGGCTGAAGAGCATGTAGGCGCGCTCGCCGTACAGGTAGTCGCGCCAGCGACCGACCTTGCGGTACTGCAGGACCATGTTGATCGCGAAGACATTGAAGGCGACGAACAGCGAGACGAAGATCCCGATCACGAAGCCCGGAATGGGTGCCGAGCCGGGCTCCGTCGCGGAGACCAGGAGCGTCACGAAGATGACGATCCACGGAACGGCGCCGGCGATGCACCCGAAGACGTAATGGAGCCACTGGGGCCGGTCGCGGCCTTCGTTGGCGATCTCCATGCTCCAGCCGAACATGATCATGGCGGCGTTGACGCCGAAGATCGCGATCAACGCGCCGACGTCCTGGACGCCGGCCAGGGCGGCGATGACGACGATCATCACGCTCGAGGAGAACGAGTACTCGATCCAACGGATCGGGTTCTGACCACGGGCGAGATGCGCCTCGTACCAGCGGCGCGCTGGGAGGGCCATGGCGAAGTGGGCCACGGCGCTCATGAGGAAGAACAGGGCGACGGCCGGGCCGATCGGCAGATCCCAGATCGAGCGCTGGGCGGTGACCAGGTTGCGGGTCGACTCGTCGAAGCGCAGGTAGGTGCCCACCACTGGCGACGTCACCACCGGGCTCTTCGCGAACGAGAGCGCCAGGATCGCCACGAACTGGACGAAGTGGAGGACCGCCAGGACGGCGTTCCAGCGAAACAGGCCGGTGGATCGGTCGACCGGGATCGCGGCCACTGCACCTGTCGACATGGGCCCCTCCGAACGGCGTGTGGGCAAGATCGGGGACGGGTCAAGAATACGCGGAGGCGCAACCGGCCCAAGGGCGGGACGTACCGGGAGCCGCGAATTGGTCCCAGGTCAACGACCACGCCCCGTTAGCATGTCGAGGCGATGAAGACAGTGCTGGTCACGGGCGGTGGTCGAGGGCTCGGCCGAGCCACCGCGGAGAAGGTTGCCGTCGCCGGCCACCGGGTCGTCCTCGTGGCCCGTACCCAGGAAGCCGCCGCGACCGCCGCCGGGGAGATCCGGCGCGACCACCCAGGCACCTTCGTGGAGCCGCGGTCCGTTGACCTGTCCTCCCTGTCGGATGTGCGCGCCTTCGCCGCCCTCGAGCTGGAGCGTCGCGAGGCGATCGACGTGCTCTTCCACGTGGCTGGGGTCATGCAGCAGAGCGCGACGCGCCGCGTCACCGTCGACGGCTACGAGGAGACCCTGGCGGTGAACGTGCTGGCGCCGTTCCTGCTCACCGGCCTGCTGCTTCCGGCGCTCGAACGGTCGCCCGCGGCCCGGGTTGTCACCGTCAGCTCTCGGCTCCACCTGCCCGGTTCGCGCGGGGAATCGGTCCACTTCGACTTTGCCGACCCACAGCTCGAACACGGCTATCACCCGGACCGGGCCTACAAGAACTCCAAGCTGGCCGTGCTGTGGTTCACCTACGAGCTGCAGCGCCGGCTCCCGCCTCGGGCGATCACCGCCAATTCCGTCTGTCCGGGCTTCGTGCCCGCCACCGCGGCCGCCAGCACGCGCGGTGCGATGCGCTTCGTGATGCAGCACGTGATGCCTCGCATGCCGTTCGCGACATCCGTGCGTGAGGCAGCCGACTCACTCGTGTTCATGGCGGTCGATCCCTCGATCGAGGGTGTCGGCGGGAAGTTCTTCGGCGAGCGCCACCCGATCGAGTCCAGTCCCGAGTCGTATGACCTCGATCGGGCCCGACGCTTCTGGGAGCTTGCCGCCGACCTCACCGGGCTGCGATGAAGGCGCTCGCAGGCGCACGCTCCCCCGTTGCCCTGCTTGATCATGGGTGAGGATCTCGAAGCCGAGCCGCTCGTCGACGGGGCGTCCAGCCTTGACCACCAATGGGTCGCAACCCGGGTGGGTTGCCGTGCGATCAGGTCCTGGTGAGGGCCTGAACGCCCACGGAACGGGCTTCACCACGCAGCGCGGCGACATCGTCGCAGCAGACGCCGGGAGCCAGTGCGTGGTCGGTCAGAGCGCTGGAGCTCCGTCCGGGGCCGCAACGGTAACCAGCCCGGCGAGCCGCTCCGCGTCCAGGATCTTGATGCCGCCGCCGTGTTGACGTTCGATGAGACCGTCGGCCTCGAGGCCCCGCAGTGCGCGGTACATCATGACGCGGCTCGTGCCGGTCATGGCCGCGAGATCGGCTCGCTGGGCAACTGGGTGAGGCGTGTCGAAGATGACCTTCCCGTATCTCGTAAGGATGGCAGCCAGGCGCTGGCGCGCGTTCTCGAAGGACCGTTCATCGAGCCGCACATCCAGCACCACAGCGAAATCCGAAGCCAGGTCAAGGAGGCCGACGGCCAAGCCGGCGTCTTTCAGTGCGAGCTCTCGCACGAAGACGGGATCCCAGGTCGCCCACGTCCCATCGCTCAGGGCGACCAACTCGTAGAACGCATCGCCGTCGGGATCGCTGATGGAGTGAAGTCCGCCGACATACCCTGGCCCGGCGATCAGCACTGCACGCACCTGACCTGTCTCAGCGACGCGGCGAGTCATCACGTGACCATCGAGGACGACGAACGGATGGAGTCGGTGACCGCTCGCGTGCAGCACGTCGCGGCGGCGGAAGGTCGTCTCCTGGCCCGCATGTCCGAGATGCCGCAGCGTGCCTGCGTCGGCGCCCGGCAGGACCCGTGCGAGGTGGGTGCCAACTGATTCGATCGCGTCCATGAAGCTCCTCTTCGCGTCCCGCGATCGTAGCGTGGGAGCACGGACCTGAATGTGTACTGTGACATTGCGGCGCAGAGCAAGGTGAGTAGGCTCACGTTGCCCGATGTGTCGGCGCGGGACGCGCCAGTCTCATGCTGGTCTCCATGAGCCGCGAGGAATGTCTTCCGGCCCAGACGGGAGATCGCTGACGCGGATTAGAGCGTCTACCAGCGCAGCGAGGGACCAGGCGTGACGGCCGGCAAGGCGAACCCAACG
>CAZKXK010000264.1:0-3423 GCA_964556585.1 uncultured Anaerolineaceae bacterium | reverse complement strand
GCGCTGGAGATCCACTACAAGGGGCACTCCATCGCCGACGTCCTGGAGATGACGATCGCCGAGGGGCTCGACCTCTTCAGCGCGGTCCCCAGGATCGAGGCCAAGCTCCGCACGCTCGTGGAGGTGGGCCTGGGCTACGTCCACCTCGGCCAGCCGGCCACGACGCTCTCCGGCGGCGAGGCGCAGCGCGTGAAGCTCGCCGCCGAGCTCAGCCGGCGGGCGACCGGCCGGACGCTCTACGTTTTGGACGAGCCGACGACCGGGCTCCACTTCGCGGACGTGGAGAAGCTCCTCCAGGTGCTCCACCGGCTCGTGGACACGGGCAACACGGTGCTCGTGATCGAGCACAACCTGGACGTCATCAAGACCGCCGACTGGGTGATCGACCTCGGCCCCGGTGGCGGCACCCGGGGCGGCCTCGTGATCGGGGAGGGGACGCCGGAGACGATCGCGGCGATCCCCGGCTCGGCAACGGGCGAGTACCTTGCCCGGGTGCTGCGGGGCGAGCCGCTCGTGCCGCTGTCGGACCTCACCTTCGCGGACGAGCTCGGACGGGGAGCGGCGGCACCGCGGACGAGGGCCCGTCCCGCGGGCCCGTCGCCGAGACCCCGCAAGCGGGCGGCCGCGACGGCGCGGGCCGACTGACCCGTCGCCGCCGGCCGGGCCGGCAGGCGACGCCCCCGGCCCGCCGCCGGCGTACCATCCGCGCATGCCCGAGATCGAGTTCGCCTTCCTCGCCGACGCCGCCGACGCCCGCCCCGGCGAGAAGTTCCACGTCCTGGGCGGCGGCGTCAGCCGGCTGGGCGCCCACGCGTTCCCGTTCCGTCATCCCCACCTGGCGCTCGTCGTGGGCCTGCTGGTGACCTCGCCCGAGCTGGAGACCGAGCACGACGTGCGCTTCGTGCTCCTGGCCCCGGACGGGTCGGAGATCGCCAGCGCGAACGGCCTGATCGCGGCCCACGGCCTCCGCGACGGCCGCGACACGGTGGTGACGTTCGCGATCGACCTCTGGAACCTGGGCTTCAACGTGCCGGGCGATCACTCGCTGCGGCTCCTGGTCAACGGCTCCGAACGAAAGCGGATCCCGCTGGTCGTGGAACGGATCGTCGAGCCGACCGGGCTGAACTGACGCGACCGTGCCGGCGCTTCCGCCGCGCCCCGCCCGCCACGAGCTGCCCGTGATCGACGAGGCCGCGCTCGTCGCGGCGCGACACGCCGACCGCGTGGTTGCCGCCGCGCGCGCCGCGGCGACGGCCGGCACCCCCGGCGCCACTCGCTGGGCCGCGTTCCTGGAGCCCCTGCCGGAGCGTTTCCGCGACGCCCCGCCGGCCGAGCTTCGCGGGGTCGCGCGCCGTGCTCGGGCGGCCTACGGCCCGAAGGATTCGGTCGCGGACGTCGTGCCCGCCGAGCTCGCGCTGGCGTTCCGGGATGCGATCGACGATCTTGCCCGCGTCCTGGCGCGGCACGAGGCGATGGAGCGCCGGACCGAATAGCCGGGCGGGCTGCCTGGGGGTCTTGCGCCTGCGCGGCGGCCTCCAAGTGCCTGGCTGGCGGTCACGCCGGGCCGCCTCACGGCGCATCGCCGGCGATCAGCTCGGGATCGAACGCTTCGACCAGGAAGCGCGACGGCGCGTCCGGCTCGTAGGTGAGCACCAGGGTGCGGCGCGCCCGCGTCCACGCCACGTAGGCAAGGCGGCGCTCCTCCTCGAGGGCGCGCGCCGGGTCATCGGCATCCGCGAGGGAGCGCGGGCTGGGAAAACGGCCCTCGGACATCCCGACCACGAGCACGTGGTCGAATTCCAGCCCCTTGGTCGCGTGGGCGGTGGCGAGCGTGAGCTGGGGCTCCTCCGCGCGGAGGGCCGCCAGTCGTGCGCGGGCGTGATGGATCGCCGCCGTGAGCGCCGCCAGCGTCGGCTGGGCGGTGGCCCAGGCGAGGACGGCCGCCAGGAGGTCCGCCAGCGGTGGATCGTCGTCCCCGGGATCGTCGAGGTTGGTCGCGTCGGTCGGCGGCGCGGCCATCCGGCCCGGCGCGGGCGGGTGGGTCGAATGCCGCCGCGTCAGTTCCCGTCCGGCCGACGAGCCCGGGATCGCCGCGCCGCCCGCCGCCGACGAGCCCTCTGTGCGCGCGAGTGCCCCGGCCACCCTGCCCAGGCGAAGGAGGTGCGAGATTGCCGCCGGCATGGCGGCGGCCTCGGCCAGGATCCCGTCCAGGCGCGGGTCGTCCAGGAGCAGGCTGACACCATCGGCCCGGAAGGGCAGCCCGCGTTCGAGAGCGAGGGCAGCTGCCGGGAGCAGCTCGCGCCGGGTCCGGGCCAGGACCGCACGCGTCCCGCCGTCGTCCGGCCAGCCGTCGAGCACGCGCGCCGCGATCGCCATCTCGGCCGCCGGATCGCGCGCCGTCCGCGCCGGCGCCAGGACCAGCCTGCCGGCCGCCCCGGGACGGGGGCGGACCAGCTTCGCGAACCGCTCCGTGTTGTGCTCCACGAGCCGGACGGCCGCCGCGACCACCGGCGCCGGGCAGCGGTAGTTGACCTCGAGGTCCACGCGCCGAAGCCCGGGCAGCGCCGCCGCGAGGCCCAGGACGCGCCGCACGTCCGCGAGCCGCCAGCCGTAGATGGACTGGTCGTCGTCGCCCACCAGGAAGATCCGGTTGTCCGGTGCCGCGAGCAGGAGTGCCAGGCGGAGCTGGCTCGCGTCCACGTCCTGGACCTCGTCGACGAGGAGGTGCGCGCACCGCGACCGCCAGCGGGCGAGGAGCGTCGTGTCCGCCTCCAGCTGCCGGAGCGCGAGCGCGACGAGGTCGTCGAAGTCGATGACGCCGGACGCCGCCAGCGCCGCCTCGTAGGCGAGGAACGCCCGGGCGACCGGTCCGGGCGCCGGGTCGCACGCGACCTCGGCGGCGGTCACGCCGACGTCCAGCTTCAGGCGGGAGAACGCGCCGTCGAGCCGGCGCCGGGCGGCGGCGTCCAGGTCCGGGCAGGCGTGCCGCAGGACCGCGTCGCGTGCCCGGAGCTCCGAGCAGGTGCGCGCGTTGCGCAGGATCTCGAGACCCAGCGCGTGGAAGGTCCGGACCCGCACGGAACCCGCGGCGATGCCCAGCGGCGCGAGCGCCGGGTCGAGGCGCGCCCGGAGCTCCTCGGCGGCGCGCGTGTTGAACGTGATCGCTGCGATGCCCGCCGGGTCGGTTCCCGCGGCCCCGACCAGCCAGGCGACCCGCGCGACGAGCGTCGTCGTCTTCCCGCTGCCCGCCGGGGCAACGCACAGGACCGGCCCCGGCGCAGCCGTCGCCGCGGCGCGCTGGTCGGGCGCCAGGCGGTCGAGCCGCTCGGCGAGCGAGGATGGAAGCGCGCCTTCGAGCCCGGCCATGCCGCAGTGTGGCAAGGCGCACTGCACCCGCGCGTACGTGGACGTCGCGCCCCGCGT
>CAZKXK010000263.1:0-3429 GCA_964556585.1 uncultured Anaerolineaceae bacterium | reverse complement strand
ACCCGACCCGGAGCCCGGCCAGCGCGTAGGCCTTCGAGGCCGTGCGGACGACCACAAGGCGCGGATAGACGGCCCCCAGCCCGATTAGCGTCGCGCCCACGAACTCCGCGTAGGCCTCGTCGAGCACGACGACCGGCGCGTCGCGTTCAGCCCGGCGCGCGTCCGACAGGAGGCCGCCGAGCAGGTCGGGGATCGTGCCGGCCGGCTCGGGCAGCCCGGTCGGGTTGTTCGGGCTGCACAGCCATACCACGGCCGCGCCGCGCGCGGCGGCGCGGACCGCGGGCAGGTCGATCGCGTAGCCCTGCTCGGCCGGAAGGCGCGGCACCCGGACCGGGCGCGCGGGCCGCTGCTCGGTCAGCACGCGGTACATGGCGTAGGTCGGCGTTGGGATGACCGCGGTCGCGCCGGGCGGCAGGAAGGCCTTGGCGACAAGGTCCAGGATCTCGTCGGCTCCCGCGCCGACCAGGATCTCGTCGGTCCCGACGCCATAGGTCGCCGAAGCGGCGGCCACGAGGTCGCGATAGTCGGACGGGGGATACTCCGAGATCGGGCGCCCGTACGTGCCCCGGCGGAGCAGGCGAAGGGCGCGCTCCGGCGGAGCCGGGGACGTGTTCAGGTCGAACCGCACGATCGACGCGACGGAAAGGCCGTAGCGCTCCGCCACCTGCTCGTCGGTCGCCTCCCAGGCGTAGCCGGCGGGCGTCAGCGCCGCCGCCGCGGAGAAGGACGTCGGGCTCATGCGATCAGCTTCTCGATGGGAAGGACCAGGATTCCCGTCGCCCCGGCCGCCTTCAGGCGCGGCAGGAGCGCCCACACGTCGTCCGACCCGACCACCGCGTGGATCGCGATCATGCCGGGATGCGCCAGCGGGATCACCGACGGGCTCTCGAGCCCGGGCAAGAGCGCCTCGAGGGCCGCAAGACGGTCGGACGGCGCGTTCATCATCACGTACTTCCGGCGCCGGCCGGCGAGGACCGCCCCGAGCATCGTGTCGAGCCGCCCGATCGCCTCCGCCCGGTCCGCCAGGCTGGCCGGGTTGCCGACCAGCACCGCCTCGGATTCGAGCAGGTCGCCGATCGGGCGCAGCCCATTCGTCCCGAGCGTCACGCCGGTGGAGACAAGGTCGACGATGGCGTCGGCAAGCCCCAGCCGCGGGGCCACCTCGACCGCGCCGGAGAGCGGGATCACGGTGACGGGGATCCCGCGGGCCGCGAACCAGCGCGTGGTTGCCCCGGCATGGGCCGTGGCCACACGGAGGCCGGCCAGGTCCGCGAGCTCCCGCTGCGGAGCGTCCACGGGGACGGCCGCCGCGAGCCGGCAGCGGCCATAGCCGAGCGAGCGAACGACGGGCAGGCTCGTCCCGGCTTCGGCAAGCAGGTCGCCGCCCGTGATCCCCAGGTCCGCCACGCCGTCCCCGACGAACTCGATCACGTCGTTGGTGCGAACGAACAGGATGTCCAGGGCCACGTTCTCGACGCGGCTGACCAGGCTGCGGTCGCGCTCCTCGAAGACGAGCCCGGCATCGTGGAGCAGCGCGAGCGTCGGCTCGACGAGGCGTCCCTTGTTCGGGACGGCCAGCGTCATGCGGCGCGGCGATGCATCCGGGTCCCCCGGGGACCTGCCCGCCAGCGCACCCGGGGCGCTGGTCACCGCCGGCTGCCGGATCGCTCGAGGAGCAGGCGATAGCCGCCTTCCCCGTGGTTCAGCCAGGACGCGATCCGGGTGATCGTCGCCGTGCTGGCGCCGGTCCGCCGGCTGATCTCGCTGTAGTGGAGGCCGGCGTCGAGGAGGCGCACGACCGCCCAGCGCTGGGCGAGGTCGCGGAGCTCATTCAGCGTGCAGAGGTCCCGCAGGAAGGCCGCTGCCTCGTCGCGGCTCTCCAGGCGGAGCAGCCCATCGAGCAGCGCCTCCACGTCCGGGGAACGCCAGTCGTCGGCGGGGGACTGCATGGCTCGTGCCCTCGTGGTAGCGTAGTAACGTGCTACTACGCTACCACACCGCCGAATGACCGACAAGGGGCGGCCGACGAGCCGGTTCGAGATCCTGCCGGCGATCGACCTCCAGGGCGGGCGGGTCGTCCGGCTCGTGCGGGGCGACCGTCGGTCGGCCACGACCTACGCAGGCTCGGCGCCGGATGTCGCGGACGCGTTCGTTCGGCGCGGCGCACGGTGGCTCCACGTCGTCGACCTCGACGGGGCCCGTGACCCCCGGTACCGGCAGGCGGACCTGGTCGCCGCGATCGTCGAGCGAGTGGGGGAGCGGGCACGCGTCGAAGTGGCCGGCGGCCTTCGCGACGAGGAGGATGTGGCGGCGACCCTGCGGGCGGGTGCCGCCCGGGCTGTCATCGGGACAGCGGCGCTTCGTGATCCGGCCCTGGTGGGACGCCTTGTTGGCCGGCTCGGTGCGGGGCGGATCGCCGTCGCCCTCGATGTCCGGGACGGCCTCGCGGTCGGCGGGGGCTGGGTCCCGGGCGCCGCGGGAGTCCCGGTCATGGACGCGCTCGAGCGTCTCGCCGACGCGGGCGTCCGCGTGTACGAGGTGACCGCGATCGACCGCGATGGGACGCTCGGCGGGCCCGACCTCGCGCTGCTGGGGGCGCTCGTGCGACGGGGCCGGGGCGAGCTGATCGCCTCGGCCGGCGTGGCGAACGCCGCCGACATCCGCGCCCTGCGGAGGCTGGGGTGCGTCGGCGCGATCGTGGGCCGCGCGCTCTACGAGGGCCCTCTGACGCTGGAGGACGCGCTCGCGGAGGCGGACCGAGGCGCGGCGCCCGGGGACTGACCCCGGGAGCCCGGTTCAGGCGCGGGAAAGCGCCTCAGACCGCGCGCGGGGAAACGCCTCAGTGCGCGCTGGACTCCTGTTCCTTGCGGTGCGCCTCGATGACCTTGTCACCGATCTGCGGCGGCACGTCCTCGTAGTGATCCAGGGTCGACGAGAAGGTGCCCCGTCCGCCCGTGATCGAGCGCAGCTCGGTCGCGTAGCTGAACAGCTCCGCCTGGGGAACGTGCGCCGTGATGACCTGCATCCCGTCGCTGCCCACGTCCATCCCCAGCACCCGTCCGCGGCGGCCGTTGAGATCGCGGTTGACGTCGCCCATGAACCGCTCGGGGACGCGGATCTCCACGGCCATGATCGGCTCCTGGAGCACCGGCTTGCAGTCCATGACGCCCTTCTTGAGCGCCATGGACGCGGCGATCTGGAACGACAGGTCGTTCGAGTCGACCGTGTGGAAGGAGCCGTCGTAGAGGGTGGCCTTGAAGTCGATGAGCGGGTAGCCCGCCAGCACGCCCTCGCTGGCGGCCTGGCGGATCCCCTTCTCGACGCCCGGGAAGAAGTTCTTCGGGACCGTCCCGCCGACCACCCGCTCGGCGAACACGACGCCGCCGTCCGGGTTCGGCTCGATCTCGATCCAGACGTGCCCGAACATGC
>CAZKXK010000262.1:0-3493 GCA_964556585.1 uncultured Anaerolineaceae bacterium | reverse complement strand
GGTCGATGAAGCCCGGGTCCTGGTGGCTGAAGCCGTTGTGGTCCTGGCGCCAGACCAGCGAGCTGAGAAGGTAGTTGAGCGACGCGATCGGTCGGCGCCACGGGATCTCGTTGGTGACCTTCAGCCACTTCGCGTGCTGGTTGAACATCGAGTCGATGATGTGGACGAAGGCCTCGTAGCAATTGAACACGCCGTGCCGTCCGGTGAGGAGATATCCCTCCAGCCAGCCCTCGCACTGGTGCTCCGAGAGCATCTCCATCACCCGGCCCTCGGGCGCCTGGTGCTCGTCCGTGGGCAGGATCTCGGCGTCGAACTGGCGGTCCGTCACCTCGAAGACCGCGCCGAGCCGGTTCGACGCGGTCTCGTCCGGGCCGAAGATCCGGAACGTGTCGCGGTTTCGATCGATGACGTCACGGAGGAATGTGCCGAGCACGCGCGTCGCCTCGGCCGTCGTGGCGCCCGGCGTCGGCACGTCCACCGCGTAGTCGCGGAAGTCGGGCAGCGCGAGGTCGCGCAGCAACAACCCGCCATTCGCGTGCGGATTCGCGCTCATCCTCCGGTAGCTCCGCGGCGGCAGCTCGGCGAGCTCCGGGATGAGCGCGCCGTCGGCGTCGAACAGCTCCTCCGCCCGGTAGCTCCGCAGCCAGCCTTCGAGGAGCGCGAGGTGCTCCGGGTTCGTGCGAACTTCTCCGAACGGGACCTGGTGGGAACGCCAGGACCCCTCCGAGGGCAGGCCGTCAACCTCCTTCGGCCCGGTCCAGCCCTTGGGGCTGCGGAGCACGATCATCGGCCAGCGCGGGCGCTGCGTGACGCCGCCGTCGCGGGCCGCGCGCTGGATCTCCTGGATCTCGGCGATCACGGCGTCCATGGCCGCCGCCATCTGCTGGTGCATGCGGGCCGGCTCGTCCCCCTCGACGAAGTACGGGTGATGTCCGTAGCCCTCCAGGAGGGATCGCAGCTCGTCCTCAGGGATCCGCGCGAGGACCGTCGGGTTGGCGATCTTGTAGCCGTTGAGGTGGAGGATCGGGAGGACGGCGCCGTCGCGGACCGGGTCGAGGAACTTGTTCGAATGCCAGCTCGTGGCAAGCGGTCCCGTCTCGGCCTCGCCGTCCCCGACCACGCAGCAGACCACGAGGTCCGGGTTGTCGAACGCGGCGCCGTACGCGTGCGAGAGCGCGTAGCCGAGCTCACCGCCCTCGTGGATCGAGCCGGGGGTCTCCGGGGCCACGTGGCTGGGAATCCCGCCCGGGAACGAGAACTGCCGGAAGAGCTGGCGCATCCCGTCGGCATTCCGCGCGATGCTCGGGTAGACCTCGCTGTAGGTGCCCTCGAGGTACGCGTTGGCCACGATCGCCGGGCCGCCGTGGCCGGGCCCGATGACGTAGATCGCGTCGAGGTCCCAGTTCCGGATGACGCGGTTCATGTGCGCGTAGATGAAGTTCAGGCCCGGGGTGGTGCCCCAGTGGCCCAGCAGGCGTGGCTTGCAGTGCTCGGGAGCCAGCGGCTCGCGGAGCAGTGGGTTGTCGAGCAGGTAGATCTGGCCGACCGAGAGGTAGTTCGCGGCCCTCCAGTAGGCGTCGATTCGCTCCAGGTCGGCTGTCGCCAGCGGCCCGATCGGCTGGTCCTGGGTGCGCGCAGCTTCCGTCATCACATCGACCTCCAGCCATAGCGTAGCGCCGGACGATGAACAGAGCGTGTGCGGGATTCGTGCTCGCGGCCGGCGCCGGGGCGGTCCCGCCAGCGCGCCCGCCAGCGCGATCCTGAAAGGTTGGGTAGACTCCGCCCCCGGACGTGCCTGCCCAACGGCGGGCGCTCCAGGTCTCGCGCCACCGCGCCCCATGACGGGCGAGCCAATCGGTCGCCGACAGGGCGTGCCGGACCACCGTGACGTCGAGACTCGATCCGTGTCCCCACCCCACGGGGACGCCTGCACGGGCTGGTGCCGTCTCGAACGGCCGGGTGCCGACCCACCGCAGGGAACATCCCCGCACTGCCGCGGGGCACGTGGAGTCGAATCGAATCGCTCGCTGCCCGGTCGCCGGGCGCCGCCCCATTCGGGCTCGCGGCGCCCCTGGCCCATCCGGTGCCTGCCGCGTTCCAAACCCTTGCGTCGGTCCGCCGACGCGCTCACCCGGGCAGCCCTCCGCATCCCTCGAAAGGAGCTGTCCGTGCCTGCACGCAGCCACCCGTCCATCTCGAAACACACTGGCCGCCTTCGGGCGCTCGCGATCACGCTGGTCGGCCTCTTCGTCCTCGCGAGCGCCGGCGTCCCGACGCTGGCCGTCGTCGAGGCATCCGATCCGGTCGCCTCGATCGCGCCCGGCATGTCTCCCTCCCCGTCTCCGACCGCTTCCGCGGCGCCCAGCCCGTCCGCCACCGTCGCGGCGAGCCCGGGCCCGTCGGCCGAGCCCTCCGCGACGGCATCCCCGGAACCGTCCGTCGTGCCGTCCCCCACGCCTGCTCCGAGTCCCACGCCGCCGCCGGGTGCCATCGCCGCAGTTCGCCTGACGAGCCAGCCCTACGAGCTGCCGGTGTTCGTGGGACTTGGCGCCTGGCAGGCGTCGACCGTTTCGTTCTACGGCCCCGGCTTCTACTGCATCTCGGACAAGGTCAGCGCGTGCCTCCCGCAGGTTGGCAGCTTCTCCTGGCCGAGGCTCACGGCCTGCGGGGTCCTCTACACGCGGACCGTGGTCGGCGTCGCCAATCGAACCCTCCCCTGTGGCACGCTCGTGGCGTTCAGCTACGGCGGCCGGACGGTGGTCGCTCCCGTGATCGACCGCGGGCCATACGTGGCCGGCCGTCTTTGGGACCTCTCCGGTGGGCTCTGCACGGCGCTGCGGCACTGTTTCACGGGGCCGATCAAGTGGTCGATCGTGCACCGCGCGATCGGCCCGGCCGCGCCGGTCCGGATCGAGCTGCGGCGCCTCTGACGGAGGTGCGCCACGCTGCCCCGCGGCCCTGCTGACGGCGACCGTCAGGGCGACCTCACAGCGACGCGAACCGGGCCGTGAAATGGCGGAGCGCGGCGGGCTCGTGGACGATCCGGAGGCCGCGCAGGTCGTGGGAGTGTTCAGCGACGGCGCGGACGACCTCGATCACGTAGTCCACGTGTGATTGCGTGTACGTCCGGCGGGGAATCGCCAGCCTGACAAGGTCCATGGTGGCAGGCGTCTCACTCCCGTCCGGATGGCGGCCGAACATCACGGTCCCGATCTCGCAGCCGCGGATGCCGCCCTCCACGTACAGCGCGATCGCGAGCGCCTGGCCCGGGTACTCCAGGGGCGGTATGTGCGGCAGGAGCGCGCGCGTCCAGGTAGACGGCGTGGCCCCCGACCGGTCGGACCATCGGGATCCCGTCGGCCGCCAGCGCGTCGCCCAGGTAGGCCGTGGATCGGATCCTGTAGCGCAGGTAGTCCTCGTCGACCACCTCGTGGAGGCCCTGGGCGATCGCCTCGAGGTCGCGACCGGCCAGGCCGCCATAGGTCGGGAATCC
>CAZKXK010000261.1:0-3505 GCA_964556585.1 uncultured Anaerolineaceae bacterium | reverse complement strand
GAGCCGATCACGAAGAGGACCAGCCCGGCGCTCATGAGAAGCTTGCGTCCGTAGCGGTCTCCGAGCAGGCCGGCCGGCAACATGCCGGCCACGAGGGCCAGCGTGTATGCCGTGACAAACCACTGCAGCTGCGACTCGGATGCCTTCAGCGCGCCGGCGAGCGTCGGCAGGGCCACGGTCAGGACGGTCACGTCCAGCGTCACGGCGAAGACCGCGAGCACCATCGCGCCGAGCGCCCACCAGCGGCGCGTTCCCATTCCGCCCATGACGACCTCCGCGACGAGCACGTCTGTCCGCGACGAGCACGTCTGTATGCAGCCTACGGCAGGAAGACACGACCGTTTGCTTGTAACATGCAGAATAGCGTGCCTGTCAATAGCACGTGACCTCTATTGAGAGGCGGCCATCACGGGAGAGGCGTCCCTCACCCGTCCCGGGCGTCCGGCTCCTCGCGTTCCGGGGCCACGGTCGGGGACGGGGCCACGGACGCTGACGTGGACACGCCGCCTCGGCCCGCCTGCCGACGCGGCGCGAGCGCGCGTGACCAGAGGACCGTCATGCTGGAGCCACCGGCGTCCGACGTTCCGATGCGCCAGTGCGCCCTCGTGGCGCGCACGATCGAATCGGCGATCGCGAGCCCGAGGCCGGCCCCGCTCTGCTGGTCCGTGGCGCGACGGAACCGGTCGAACACCCGGTCCAGCTGGTCCGGTGGGATTCCGGGGCCGGAGTCGTCGACCGTCAGCCGGACCCGGCTTCCGTCCCCACCAACCGCCAGGCGGACAGTCCCGCCGTCGGGCGAGTACTTGCAGGCGTTGTCGAGGAGCACGCCGACCAGGCGATCGAGCCACTCGGGTGGAGCGCTCACCACGTGCGGACCGGCCTCCACGTCAACCGCGAGGGTCTGTGCCCGCAGCTCGGCCACGGCCCGGAACCGATCCCCGATCTGCCCGGCGAGCACGCCAAGGTCGACGGGCTCGGATTGGGGCGGACCCTGGAGCGAATCGAACCGCGCGAGCCAGAGCATGTCCTCCAGCAGGCGTCGCATCCGCCGCGTCTCGCCGTCGAGCCGCGTGAAGGCGGCGCGGTACCAGGCCTCGTCGCGGTCGCGGGCGAGCGCCAGGCTGGTGTTCGCCTCGATGACGGAGAGCGGCGTGCGCAGCTCGTGCGATGCGTCGGCCGTGAACTCGAGCTGCCGCCGCCGCGCCAGCTCGATGGGAGCGGCGACGCGCCGGCCGATCGTGACGGCCCCGAGGAACACGACGAGCAGGAGGACCGGCCCGATGACGATCTCGGCGACGATGACGGTTCCCTGCGCCTGCGACACGGACTCCATGGTCTGGCCCACGACCACGTACTGGCTGCCGGCCGGTGCGCCCTCGATGCGAACCGACGCGTTCCCGATCGGGATCGTGACCGGATCGCGCACGTCGTAATAGGCCGGCGGAAGGGTCGCGTCCGACCGGCTGGCCAGGACGCGACCGTCCGGCTGCCGGGTCCACACGATCACCGGCGCGCCGAACGGGATCTTCGGCGGGGGAGCGTCGAACCCGACGCCGTTCGGAGGAGGGCCGACGTCTCCGTGGGTGATCTGGGCGAGCGCGTTCGAGAGGTTCCCGTCGATCTGCGCGGTCAGGTTGCGCGTGACGAGGAACACGACCGCCAGCGCGACGGCCAGGTACGCGACGGCGACGACCGCGGTGGCCGCGAGCGCGACGCGGACCGAGGTACGGCGGACCTGCGGGAGCGGACCCCGGGTCACGTGTCTTCCAGTCGGTACCCCGCGCCGCGGACGGTGACGATCCGGACGCCGGCGTCGGGGATCTTCGCTCGCAGCCGGCTCACCTGGACGTCGATGGCGTTCGACCCGAGTGGGTCGGTCTCGTCCCGCCAGCCATGCTCGGCGATCGCCCTTCGGTCGACGACCGCGGGCGACCGGCGCATGAGGAGCTCGAGGATGTTGTACTCGGTCACGGTAAGCGCCAACGCCCGACCGTCCACCGCCGCCACGCGCGTGACGGGGTCCAGCGTGACCCTGCCGCGGGCGATGACCGGGGCGTCAACTCCGCGAGGACGGCGCTGGAGCGCACGAATTCGCGCCAGCAGCTCACCGAAGTCGAACGGCTTGACGAGGTAGTCGTCCGCCCCGGCATCCAGCCCAGAGATTCGGTCGGGCGGCGCGTCTCGCGCGGTGAGCATCAGGAGCGCGGTCGGCCGGTCGTGGCGGCGCGCCCAGCGCACCACGTCGATCCCCGAGGCGCCGGGCATCCGCCAGTCGAGGATGGCCACGTCGTACTCGTAAAACTTCAGCTGGTCGATCGCATCGTCGCCGCGTTCCACGGCATCGACACGGAATCCGTTGTCCTCCAGGCCCAGGACGAGGATCTCGCGGAGTGACCGGTCGTCCTCGGCGACGAGAATCCTCATGCGACGACCGTCCCGTCCCGTCCCGTGGTCGCGACCAGCCGGAGGCGACGCGCGAACAGGCACGGGCCGCGCTGCGCGGCGCTCTGGCCAGCCATGATCGTCATGCTCTCCGCGGTTGTACGCACGGTGCACGTGCCGGGCCGGGCGAACGATACGACACCCGTTCCGACGCCGAGCCGGTGAATCGGGCTGCCCGCCGGATGGCCGGGGTGGGTGTCGATGGCATGCCGGGAGTGTCGAACCCGGACCCTGTCGATTCCGTTACGCAGCCGCCTGCCCTGGACCTGGGTCCACGGCGTGGCGACCGGACGCAAGCACCCGGGAGATCGGCGAGCGGCCTGGGCGTCCGGCCGGGCGTCACATCTGGTTGAATATCCGGATGGATCGGGCCTCGTACGTTCGCCGGCTTCCGAAGGCGGAGCTCCATGTCCATGTCGAGGGGACCCTGGAGCCGGAGATGATGTTCGAGCTGGCGTTGCGCAACGGGATCCAGCTCCCGTATGCCTCGGTCGAAGAGGTCAGGGCGGCCTACGAGTTCCGCGACCTGCAGTCCTTCCTCGACATCTATTACCAGGGCGCCGCGGTGCTCGTCACCGAGGCGGACTTCCACGACCTCATGCTCGCCTACCTGGAGCGGGCCCACGCGGACGGCGTGCGCCGGGCCGAGATCTTCTTCGATCCCCAGACGCACACCGCGCGCGGCATCGGCTTCCCCGTGTTCATGAATGGGTTCCTGCGCGCGATCGCCGAAGCCGAGGGCCGCTGGGGGATGTCGGTGGGACTCATCCTGTCGTTCCTCCGTCACGCTCCGCCCGGCGAGGCACTCGCCGCGTGGGAGGCGTCCGCGCCGTTCCGGGACCGCCTGCTGGGCGTGGGCCTCGACTCGTCGGAGGTGGGCAATCCCCCGGAGCTGTTCGTCGAGGTCTTCCGGGCGGCGCGCGAGGCCGGTCTCCACACGGTGGCGCACGCCGGCGAGGAGGGGCCGGCCGCGTATGTCGCCGGCGCCATCGATGCCCTGGGCGCCGAACGCATCGATCACGGTGTCCGGGCGGAGGACGACCCCGCGGTCGCCCGCCCGCTC
>CAZKXK010000260.1:0-3512 GCA_964556585.1 uncultured Anaerolineaceae bacterium | reverse complement strand
ACGTATGGCGCGATCCGGAGCGCGGTCGAGCGCCTCCAGGATCGAGGCCGGAAGATCGCCCACGCGCACCTGCGCCACCTCAACCCGTTTCCCGCCAACACCGGTGAGGTGGTCCGCGCCTACGACCGGGTGCTGATCCCCGAGCTCAACCTGGGCCAGCTCCGGATGCTGATCCGGTCGATGTTCCTGGTCGACGCCGAGGGCTTCAACCTCGTCCGGGGCAAGCCGTTCCAGATCAGCGAGATCCAGGCGAAAGCCGAGCAGGTGCTCGGAGACCTGTGAGGCCGACCAGATGACCGACCAGCCCGCCCTGTCCCTCGAGGACGCGGCTCCCAGCAAGCTCACCCGCAAGGACTTCGCCAGCGACCAGGAGGTCCGCTGGTGCCCGGGCTGCGGTGACTACTCGATCCTCGCCCAGACCCAGAAGGTCATGCCCGATTTCGGGGTGCCCAAGGAGAACATCGTCTTCATCTCGGGGATCGGCTGCTCCGGGCGCCTGCCCTACTACATGAACACCTACGGGTTCCATTCGATCCACGGCCGCGCGCCGACGATCGCCACGGGCCTCAAGGAGGCCCGCCCGGAGCTGATGGTGTGGGTGGTCACCGGCGATGGCGATGCGCTCTCGATCGGCGGCAACCACATCCTCCACTCGATGCGCCGCAACGTCGACATCCGGGTGGTGATGTTCAACAACCGGATCTATGGGCTGACGAAGGGCCAGGCGTCCCCGACCAGCGAGTTCGGCCAGAAGACCAAGTCCACGCCGACCGGCTCGGCGGACTATCCCATCCACCCGCTCGTGGTGGCGCTGGCCGCCGAGGCCAGCTTCGTGGCGCGGTCGGTCGACACGCAGACGGAGCACCTGCAGGGCGTCCTGGAGCGGACGGGATTCCACCGCGGCTCCGCGTTCGTCGAGGTCCTCCAGAACTGCAACATCTTCAACGATGGGGCCCACCGGGCATTCACGGACCGGGATGTCCGCGACGACCGGATGCTCATCCTGGAGCACGGCAAGCCAATGATCTTCGGGAAGAACCGCGACCTCGGGATCCGGCTCGACGGGCTCCGGCCGGAGATCGTGCGGGTCGGCGAGGACGGGATCACGCTCGACGACATCCTCGTCCACGACGAGACGAGCGAGGACCCCACGATCCACAACATGCTCGCCCGGATCTACTGGCCCGAGTTCCCCGTGCCGATCGGCGTGATCCGGAACGTGCCGCGACCCACCCACGACGAGCTCGTGGATGCGCAGATCCGCGATGCGATCGCCAGGCAGGGGCCGGGGGACCTGGCCAGGCTGCTCCGCTCCGGCGAGACCTGGACCGTCCAGTGACCCTGGCGAGGGACGAGCGCCCGGCGGGCGTCCTTCGCGTCGTCGTCCTCGCCGACGATCTCATCTGGGCCACCCGGCTCGTCGGCCAGCTCCGGACGCTCGGGGCGAACCCGGTCCGCGTCGGGTCCGCGGGCGCCTTTGCCGGCGCCATCGGCGGCGACCTGCTCGCCGGACCGGCCGGCGGCCGGCCGGCGCACGCCGTCGTGGACCTCACCGCCCGGGCCTATGACGGGATCGCGGCCGTGCGGCTGGCGGCTGCGGCCGGGCTCCGGGTCCTGTGTGTCGGACAGCACGACGACGGCGCGTCGCGGCGGGCCGCCCTGGACGCGGGTGCCGACGCGGTCTTCGCCTACCGCACGCTGTTCGAGAACGGCCACGCGAAGCTGGCCGCCTGGCTCGGCGTGCCGGCGCCCGCTCCGGGCTCGCTCGCCACACCAGCCGTGATGCCCGCACCAGCCGTGATGCCCGCACCAGCCATGGCGCCCGCGACCGCGCCCGGCCGAATCACCCCACCTCCGAGCACCGAGGTACCTGCCCGATGACCGGCCCCGTCCCTCCTGCCTCCGTGGCGCCCGCGGTCCGCCCCCGGATTCCCGAGGCGCGGTACGGTGCTCGGCTTGCGCGCGCCGGCGAGGGCGTCGCCGCGGCGGGCCTCGACGCGCTCCTGGTGGGGGTCGGGCCCGACCTGGCTTACCTCGCCGGCTACGAGGCGATGCCGCTCGAGCGGCTCACCATGCTCGTCATCCCGGCGTCGGGCCGCGCGACGCTCGTGGTGCCTCGGCTCGAGGTGACGCCCGCCCGCGGGTGTCCCGGCGTCGCCGGGGCGTGGATCGACGTCGAGACCTGGGAGGAGACCGAGGACGCGGTGGACCGGGTCGCAGGCCTCGTGCGCAGAGGGAGCCCGGCCGCGCCGGCCGGCCGCACGACCGCCGGCCGGATCGCCGTGTCGGACCGCCTCTGGGCCTTGCACCTCCTGCGGCTCCAGGCCGCCATGCCGGGCGAGGCGTTCGTATCCGCGTCGCTCGTGCTGCGCGAGCTGCGGATCGTCAAGGACGACGACGAGATCGGGCTTCTCCGCCTGGCCGCCCAGGCCGCGGACCGTGTCGTCTGGGAGATCGCGCACGGCCGCCTGGTTGGCCGGACGGAGGCCGACGTCGCCCGCGAGGTCCGCGACCGGCTTGTCGCTGAGGGCCACGACGCCGCCGAATTCGCGATCGTGGGGTCCGGTCCGAACTCGGCCTCGCCCCATCACGACGCCTCGGACCGGGTGATCCAGGCCGGCGAGCCGATCGTCCTCGACATCGGCGGCCCGTACGGTGGATACGGGAGCGACACGACCCGCACGATCTGGGTCACTGGCGGCGATGCCACCCGCGGCCCCGACGACGAGTTCCTGCGCCTGTACTCGGTGCTGCGAGCAGCCCAGGCGGAGGCGACCCACGCGGTCCGGCCAGGGGTCGCCTGCGAGCGGATCGACCTGGTCGCCCGCGAGCTGATCTCGGCGTCCGGCCATGGTGCGCACTTCTTCCACCGGACGGGCCACGGGATCGGCCTGGAGGGACACGAGGACCCCTACATCGTGGCCGGCAACCCGGAGCCGCTCCGGGTCGGGATGGCGTTCTCGGTCGAGCCGGGGATCTACCTCGCCGGGCGGTACGGGGCCCGGATCGAGGACATCGTGATCTGCGGCGAGGACGGCCCGATCGTCCTCAACGAGCTGGACCGCGACCTCCTGGTCGTCACCGGGTAGGCGCGCGGCGGGTTCGGGCGGCGGGAACCGCGACGCCGGGGGACGGGCGGTATGATCCGCCGATGATCGAGTCCACGCTCGGGCCGCTCCCGACGGCAACCGAAGGCACCGCGCCGGGGGCCCCCGTCGGGCTGGGCGGGGCATGCACGCAGGCCCAGCTCCGGCGGTTCATCAAGAGCCGCCCCTATGTCCCCATCCACGAGCTCCGCCGTCGCTTCGTGCTCAGCGGCGAGGACGATGACGTGACCGGCTTCGACGCGGCGGGTCGGCGCATCTTCGTCGGTCTGCCCGCGCGCGAGGCGCGCATGCTCGGCGACCTGATCGCCCAGGGGGACGTCGGCTATGAGCTGCTGCTGGACCCGACCAGCCCGATCGTCGTCGGGGTCTTCCCGGTCCGGCCCGTCCAGCGCGCCTGACGTCCCG
>CAZKXK010000259.1:0-3522 GCA_964556585.1 uncultured Anaerolineaceae bacterium | reverse complement strand
ATCGGATGTCGCGCGCGGCAGCCCGACCGCCCAGCGCTGGACCGGCAGCCCGCCGCCCGGGGAGATGAGGCGCTGGAGGGCGGCATTGCCATGGCGGCGCTGCACGGCGTCCGCGAGCCGTTCGCGGGTTCCGGCGTCCGCGCCCGCCATGAGGGCCTGGAGCGAGGCCGGGTTCGCCGCAACGTCGAGGGCCGGCAGGCAGGCGGCGGCCGACCGTCCGCCACGGTGCTGTCGAGCTGGCTGGCGCCGGTCTGCTCGGGCGAGGGCTGCTCCCATGACGACTACCGTACCCCGACCGCGCAAGGGTGCTCCCCGCGTGCGCCCCTGCGGCCCCCGGGCGCCATCAGTCCTTCCGACCGCGTTTCAGCTCGGCGACGTCGAAGGCAGCGGTGGCCGACGACCATTTCGGGGAGACCTCCACCCGCGTTGCCAGCACCAGCCGGGTGAACCCCGAGACCGTGAACAGGAGCGCGAAAGCGGGGTAGCCGAGCGGAAGGATCGCCAGCAGGAGGCCCGATGTTGTCTGGCCGACCGTGAGCCCCGCTGCGCTCTCTGCCACGAACGCCCCCTGCGCGCCGATGAGGTCCACGCCTTGCGTGAGGCGGAGGAGCCGCTCGTTGGCGGCCAGGGTCGCGGCGGAGGCACCCGCCGACGCCATGGCGGCCACGACGAAGAGAACCAGCCAGGCGACCGGGTTTCCCGGGAACGCGAACAGGCCGATGATCATCGAGCCGCCGCGCAGCACGAAGGAGAGGCGCAGCGTGCGCGAGGCGGAGCCGCGGTTCAGCCAGCCGCCGACCACGGTCGCCGCCGCGAGCGCGGCCGCCGACGAGATCGCGGAGAGCAGGACGGCGAAGCCGGCCGAGAGCCCCAGGACGCTGATGCTGTAGATCGACAGGTAGGGGCCCATGCCCGCCCCGAATGCCGCGATCGCCACCGCCCGAATGAACCGGTTCGTCTCCGGGCTCCGCGGCGGTGCCTGGCCGCGGGCTGCGACGCGAACGCGTCCTGGGTGCTGCAGGCGCCGGAGAACCGCCAGCTCCGCGATCCCGAAGACCCCCGCGATCGCGAAGATGATCGCGTAGACCAGCAGGCCGATCGCGCCCAGGCCGGCCTGCACGAGGAGCGCAACGGGCAGGAGGAGCACGGCGCCAAGCCCCTGGGTGATGCCCATCACGCGGGGCGCGACGAACCGCCGGTCGCCCTCCGCGAGGATCGCGCCGTACCAGGCCAGGAGGTTGGCGCCACCGATGGCGGAGGCGGCCCCGGCGACGCTCATCACCGCCGCGATCGCCACGATCGCGGCGCTCGTCGGGATCAAGTGGAGCTGCTGGAGGAGCACCACGCCCGCGAGCACGAAGCCGCGCGTCTCGCCCAGCGCGAGGATGCCGAGCGTCACCCGGCGAAGGTTCCCGTCGGTGCGACGCAGGAGCGACGGGACCAGCAGCTGGGCCGAGCTGAACGCGTACGGGAGGACGCCGATGATCGTGGCCGCCGCGACCGGGGTCCCCAGCGCGAGCAGGAGCGGGATCGTGAGGCCATCCCCGGCCAGCGCGAAGACGGCAGCCGCGGTTGCCCCGATCCCGTGGAACGTCCGGAAGCGCCGATCGCCGAACGTCTTCCACTCATCCAGCGAGGTCCGCGCGCCGGCCGGGACGCCGAACCGGTCGAAGGTCGGCATCCGGCGCCGCCGGATGCGTTCTTGGAGGTTCGGGGTCCCGGCGCCGGGATCGGGGCGGCGCGCTCGCCCGGGAGTGTCTCGGGGCACCGGGCAATGGTAGCCGGGCGGCGGCAGGCTCCCGCCCCCGAGATCTCCTGCCCCCTCCGGGGCCGCAACCATCGATCAGTCGATCGTGATCGTGAGCCCGCTGTCGTCCTCGTCCCGGATATCCACGATGGGGCCGCGAAGGCCGGTCCTCAGGGCCTCGCGCACGCGATCCGCGTAGCCGCTCGGGATGCCCGGCAGCGAGCTTGCCAGCCCCGCGAGGACGCCAGGCACCTGGAGATCGACCACGACGCGCCCGTTCTCGCGGACCTGGACGCGGATCCGCGAAGGCGGACCGGCTGCCGGTCCCCGGCCCGGGCCAGCGTCCGGGGAGCCCGCCCGCGTGCCCGGGGCTGGCGCACCAGTCATGCCGGGCTCGCGGGCGGGCCGTTCGCGGGCGGAGAGCGCGTCGAGGATCGGGCCCGCCTCGGCGGGCGTCAGACGGCCTTCGGCGACCAGGCGAAGGACGTCGCCGACGGGGTCAGCCACCGTGGTCGATCCGTGTGCCGAGCCGGCGCTCCGCTTCGGCGACGTCGATCTCGCCCCGCGCCAGCGCCTCGAGGACGGCGAGCGTGGCGGCCGGGTCCTCTGCCGGCGTGCCTGCGACCTCGCGCGTCGGCGCGCCCGGGGCCGGCGTAAGCGGCGGGGCGGGCGCGACCGGGGGGACGGGCGCGCGCGGCGGAACGCCGCTCGGCGGCGAGTCCGGGACCGGGATCCGCTGGGCGCGGTCACGGCCGGCCCGGACCTCGATGTCCCCGGAGAGCGTCCGGACGGCGAGCCGGGCGGCGCCGTTGCCGATGACGAGTGGATCTCGCCGGCTCGTGTGCTCGCGGAGGTCCGGATGATCGCGGTCGACATCGCCCGAGACGGTCCGGACGTCGATCGTGACGCCACCTTCGACCGCGAGCTCCACGTCGCCGGACGTGGTGGTCACGACGTGGTCTCCACCCGGCGCGAAGGCGCTGGCAATTTCCACGTCTCCGCTGACGGTGGTGATGCTGGTCCGCTCCAGCCGGGGCGCATCGATCTCGACGTCGCCACTGATGGTCCGCGCGGTGCACGAGACCGGCGCCTCCGCGACGGCCCTGAGGTTGCCCGATGCCGCCTCGATGCGGAGGTCGCCCCCGCCCCCGCGGAGGGAGATGTCGCCGCTGACGGTGCGGATCGCGACGGCGCCGGTCACGTCCCGCACGCTCACGTCCCCGGTGCTCGCGCTGATCTCGAGCCGGGCGTCGCGCGGGATCTCCAGCTCGACGGTGCCGCCCCCCACCTCGAGCCCGAAGCCGTGGCCGCCAAGCCGGAAGCCGAACACGCGACCGCGAACCGGGTGCGCGAGGCGGACCGCGTACCGGCCTGGACCGGCCGCGACCTCGATCGCGGGATGATCCGTCGCGGGAGCAACGAGGCGCACCGTGGTGCCGTCCACCCCGCGCACCCTGACGTCGTCAACCTCGACGGCGACGACGACGGACCCGGCGGGGCCGATGTCGTGGGTGCGGACCAGGGATTCCGCGGGTGCCGATTGGCCAGCCATCGTCAGCCTCCCAGGGCGCGCAGCTCGGCCGCGGCCGAGACGGCGTCGATGTCGCCCCGCGCGAGGCGCTCCAGGACTCCGCGCCGCGCCGCGGCCATCTCCTGGGCAGACGCGGCGTCACCCGCCGCGCTCGCCGGGTCACGCGGGCTGCTCTCGGGCGGCAGGTCCTCGACCGCGACGTCGTCCCCGAGCCCGAGTGCGCGGAGGAGCGCCTCGACGCGCG
>CAZKXK010000258.1:0-3529 GCA_964556585.1 uncultured Anaerolineaceae bacterium | reverse complement strand
AGATGGACGACGGCAGCGTCCAGGTCTTCACCGGCTATCGCGTCCAGCACAACCTGGGCCGCGGCCCGGCCAAGGGCGGCATCCGCTACCACCAGGGGGTGACCCTCGACGAGGTCAAGGCCCTGGCGATGTGGATGACCTGGAAGTGCGCGGTCGTCGGCATCCCGTACGGCGGCGGCAAGGGCGGCGTCATCGTCGATCCCAAGAAGCTCTCCATGAAGGAGCTCGAGGCGCTGACGCGACGGTTCACCACCGAGATCAGCGTGCTCATCGGCCCCGAGCGCGACATCCCCGCCCCGGACGTCAACACGACGCCCCAGATCATGGCCTGGATGATGGACACCTACTCGATGCACGCCGGGTACACGGTCCCGGGCGTCGTCACCGGCAAGCCGATCAGCCTCGGTGGGTCCGAGGGTCGCAACGAGGCCACGGCCCGCGGGTGCGTCTACACGATCGTCGACGCGGCGAAGCACCTCGGGATGGACCTCACCAAGACCACCACGGCGGTCCAGGGATTCGGGAACGCCGGGTCGATCGCCGCGCGCCTCATGCGCGACGAGGGCTCGACGGTCGTCGCCGTCTCCGACACGCAGGGCGCCATCCACAACCCGGCCGGCCTCGACATCGAGAAGGTCGTCGGCTGGAAGCAGGAGCACGGCACCGTCGTCGGGTTCCCCGGCAGCACGAAGATCACGAACGGCGAGCTCCTGGAGCTCCCCGTGGACATCCTGATCCCGGCCGCCTACGAGAACCAGATCACCGCCCGCAACGCGGGGAACGTGAAGGCGAAGATCGTCGCCGAGGCCGCCAACGGCCCGACGACGCCCGAGGCGGACACGATCCTGGCGAAGAAGGGCGTCTTCATGATCCCCGACATCCTCGCCAACGCCGGCGGCGTGACGGTCAGCTACTTCGAGTGGGTCCAGGACCTCAACCGGGACCACTGGAGCGAGAAGATCGTCAACGAGAAGCTCAAGGAGATCATGGATCGCTCCTTCGGCGAAGTGCTCGCGATGGCGCTCCTCGAGGAAGTGAACATGCGAACGGCGGCCTACCTGGTCGCCGTCAAGCGGGTCGCCGACACCACCGCCCTCCGGGGCCTGTACCCGTAGGCCGCCCCGGCGTGGCTGCCCCCCCGATGGGGAGCGGGCGCGCCGACCTGACGACGCATCTGGCTGCACCGCTCGTGGGCCCCGGCCGTTCCGGCCGGGGCCCACGGCGCTCCATGGGCAGCCCGGGCCCACCCCCGGTGTACCATCCGGGCATGCTCGACCACGAAGAGAAGTTCCTGTTCAAGGAAGAGATCGGCCAGCTCGGGACGGCGATGGCGGACACGGCGGTCCTCGACAACGTGGAGGACCTCCTCACCGACGTCATCACGAGCCCGCGCTTCGATTCCGAGGTCTTCACGCTGGAGCGATCGCTCCAGGTCATGCTCGGCGCGCGGGCCGGCAGCACGCTGGTCGGGCTCCTGACCGTGACGCCGGAGGTCTTCGACGAGGTCGCGGAAGTCCGCATCTCGCCCGAGGTGCATGAGCGCCTCGTGGCCTGGCGGGCGCGCTTCGGCCTGGCGATCGACAACGCGTTGAACTTCCTCAACAACCCCGACGGGATCCAGGGCCACTCGTTCGCCACCCAGATCGCCCACATCGAGGACCGGCGCGTCCTCCAGGGGCGCCTGACGCTGGTCCGCTACAACAACGAGCCGCAGTTTTTCGTCGCCGACGCGAGCGTGTTCCTGGGCCTGGTCAGCGACGTGCTGGAGCGCCTGGGTCCCTATCTGGAGCCGGACGCGGTCGACCCGGAGACCATCGCGCGTCTCAAGGAGGCGATCGCGCTCGTCGAGCGCAAGACGGCGCCGCGCGGATGAGCCGCCGCGGCGGCCAGGCTGCCACCCGGCGCCGGCCGCGTCCGCGCCCTGCGCAGAAACCCGGGCTCAATCGCAGCGCGGCGCGCCGAAACCGGCGTCTCGCGTTCGTCTTTCTCGCCGCGTTCGCGCTGATCGCGCTCGCCATCCTCGCGACGCCGCTCGCCACCGCTCCCACCCACCCGTAGCGTCGGGCGTCCCGGCAGCCACGTGCGCCACCTGTACCTCGCCGCGACCGGCCAGAACCGCGGCAAGACGACGACCTCGCTCGGGCTGGTCCACGCTTTCCTGGAGGCCGGCGTGCGGGCGGGCTTCACCAAGCCGGTGGGCCAGCGCACGGTGACCGACGCCTCGGGGCTCCCGGCCGACGAGGATGCGGTGTTGATGAAGGCGGTCTTCGGTCTCACCGATCCGAATGACGTGATGAGCCCGGTGCACATCCCGCGGGGCTTCACGAAGGCCTACATCGCCGGCGAGGTGACCGACGACCTCGGTGCCCGGATCCAGCGGGCGCACGCGATCCTGGCCCAGACCAAGGAGCTGGTCCTGATCGAAGGGACCGGTCATGCCGGCGTCGGCGCCGTGATCGGCTTGTCGAACGCGGTGGTTGCCGGCCTGCTGGGCGCCCCGGCCGTGATCGTCAGCGAGGGAGGTGTCGGGCGGCCCATCGACGAGATCGTCCTCAACGCCGCCCTGTTCGAGAAGCACGGCGTCGCCGTGGCGGGCGCCATCGTGAACAAGGTCGATCTCGTCGCGCAGCCCGGCATCAAGGCGGTGCTGGAGCGCGGCCTGGCCCGCCACGGCATCTCCCTGCTCGGCGTCATCCCGTACCGGCCGCTGCTCTCCAACCCCAGCCTGGCGATGATCCTCGAGGGGACACAGGCAGAGCTGCTCAACCGCGGCCCGGACCTCGACGCGGTGATCGGCGGCATCAGCGTGGCAGCGATGGAGCCGCACCACGTCCTGCAGCACGTGGCCGATCGCCGGATCGTGATCGTCACCGGCGACCGCGAGGACGTGATCGTGGCGCTGTCTCGCGCCCACCGGGCGGAGGTGCGCCGTCCAGCCGTGATCCGTGGCGAGGCGGCCCCGTCGATGCTGGGCTTCGTGCTCTCGGGCTACAGGCCACGGCCGGCCGTGGTCGACGAGATCCGCCGGGCGGACCTGTTCGCCTGCTTCCTTGACGAGGACGCCTACATGGTGGCGTCGGACGTGCACGACCTGCTGGTGAAGACCCATCCGGCCGACCGCGAGAAGATCGCCACGATCAAGGCGGTCGTCGGCGAGGCGCTCGACGTTGGTCGCTTCCTCGACGCCGCACGCGAGGCGCGGATCCCGGCCTGATCAGGCCTCCGCGACGGGCGGCAGCGCGGCGGGACGTGGCGAGCCGCCGCGGACGTGCCGGATGACCAGGAACCCGATCAGCCCGAGCACTCCGACGACGACGAAGATCGGCAGGCCCACGATGAGGAGCCAGATCCCGGCGCCGGCCAGCCCCTGGCCCAGGCCGACGAGGGTCGCGGTCGCCTGGTCGATCTGGCTGGCGGGGTCCCAGCCCTCGCGCACCTGGGTGACGGCGACCGCCGGGGGCGGCGCGAACGTGACCGTGAGCGTCGCGAGCGCAGCCTGGTTCTGCAGGGTCTGCTGCTCGGCCGTCAG
>CAZKXK010000257.1:0-3549 GCA_964556585.1 uncultured Anaerolineaceae bacterium | reverse complement strand
GGGGGCTACCTGGCCGGCACGGTCTTCAAGGTCGCCGACGTGACCGGCATCAACGTCGAGAGCATCGTGGTCGCCGTGATCGGCGGCATCGTCGTCGTCATCGTGTACAGGCTGCTCATGGGCCGGCGCACCACCGCCTGATCGGCTGCGCTCGCTCGTCGTCCGGCGCCCAGGCGACGCCCTCGAACCCTCGGCCGCGGCGTGACGGACCGTAATGACGCGGCCCCGCGAAGACCTGAGAGTGTCGTTCGTTGACGCCACGCGGGATCGGCATGGAGATCCGGGGGTCGGTCGTGGAACAGATGCGTGAAGACCGGGAGATCCCGTGACGACCATCGAAGCCCGCGGCGCTGACGATCCTGGCGGCGGGATGGGTATCGCGGCCGAGGTCGGAGCAGGGCGGAGAGTCAAGCTCGAGACGGCCGTGCTCCTCCTCGGGATCCTCCTGGTCCTCCTCGTGGTAACGATGACGGTCGGCGTTGCGCCGCCTGGCTGACGGGACCGGCGGCGGCAGGCCGCGCCGAGCCTCATGACGAACTGTAATGACGCGCTTGCCCGCGCGGCGCACAGTGCACCCGCCCCTGGATCGGTCGCGGATCCGGGCGTACAGGTCGAATACCTCCCCTCCGCGCTGCTCCCGGTGCCGCTTGGACTCCCTCCCAGCCGCACCGGGAGCAGTGTCTTGTGGCTCCGACCGGCCCCGTTCCCAATCGCCGGATGGCGATGTCGCCTGCGACGCGAAGGTCACCGCACCGAGGGGGGCGAGGTCAAGCAGGTCGGCTCACCGAACGGGTTCGCGCCGCCAACCCGACCGCAATGAACGCCGGCTCACGCGTGCCGGTCCACGAGGCTAGCGCCGCGCGGCCCTGCGTCGCGATCGCCGCGGATCGAGCCGAGGCGCTGGTGCAGGACCGCTCGCAGGCGCGCGGGGCGGGCTCGGCGATGGATGAGGATCCCGTGTTCGCCTGAGGCTCGGTCGCAGGTCTACGCACCGGGCCGGTAGCGTCGCGGCGCGCCCGGCAGTCCGCCCGGCCCGACGCCCGGCCTACCAGTGGATGGCGCCGCTCACGAAGAGACCCGTCAGCGCGATCACCATTGCCAGGGCAAGGACGCCGCCGGCAACCCGGGCGGCCTTCGAGAGATGGTAGGGGTTCCCGGTCGTCTCCTCGTACGCCCGCGTCTTCCGATCATGCTCCTGGCGTTCGTTCCGGTTCCGGCCGCTCTCGCTCTCGTTCTCGTCGGCCATCTATCGTGACGCTTCGGCGACGGCGCCGGCTGTGGCCTTATCGGCCTCCAGGGCGGCGTTGATCTCAACGGTCGCTTCGTCGGAGAGGGACGTCTTGATGACCTCGCCGCCGAACGGCGCCAGCGCGGCTAGGGCCTTGTCCTCGGTCCACTTCTCGAGGAAGAGGACCAGCGCCGCGGTGCCGGGCTTGAGCACGTCCTGAGTCCGCTGGCGGAAGTCGTCCCGGATGCCCCAGCCGCGCATCGTGCCCATGAGCGCGCCCCAGATGCCGCCCAGGATCAGGCCGCCCACGGGAAAGAGGAAGAGCAACCCGAAGAGAAGGCCCAGGAAGCCGCCCATCAGCGCGCCCGAGCTGGTGGCCCCGGTCTTGGTCACCATCTTCGTCTGGCCGTCCGGATGCTTGACCACGACGGCGGCCCCGTGGACGTGCATGATCAGGTCGTGTTCGAGCTGGCCTACCACCATGTAGGCCTTGTCGGCGGTGGCTTCGTCCGGGTATCCGATGACGACGAGATCTGCCATTCGTATCTCCTGAAGGATCCGTGCTGCTGGTCGTGCGCGGCGCGTCGTGGCAGCGGCCCCGAACGCAGGGCCGCTCCGCCCGATCGCGGAGACTCCAACGTTCGCCTGCGAGCACGGCGTTGTCATGACGGACCGTCATCCGGCCGGCCCGCGCGGTTGCCGGGCGCGCGCTGATCTCCCGGCCGCGCCGTACCCTTCGAGGCGCAGACCAGCCGAGCCGCGCAGCAATCCCGAGAGATCGAGGAGCCGACATGACGATCGTGGAGATCACCGGTGGCCACCTCCGGGTCGTGGTCGAGGGCGTGGACAAGGTGCTCGCCCTCAAGAGCACGATCGAGGTTCCGCTCGCGCATGTGCGCGGAGCCTCCTCATCGCCCGACGCGCTCCGCGAGCCACACGGCCTCCGCCTGCTCGGCACGTCGGTCCCGGGTGTCATTGCGGCGGGCAGCTTCTACGACGGCGAGTGGCTCTTCATGGACGTGCACAACCACGCACAGGCGGTGAAGATCGCGCTCGACCACGAGCACTACGCCGCGCTCGTCGTGGAGGTCGAGGATCCCGCGGCGACCGTGAGCACGATCAACGCCGCTGTTCGCGGGCTCGGCTCCGGCAGCGGGCAGGGCGCGCCGCGCGACGCGAGTGACGCAAGCGACCCGACCTGACGACCGAGATCCCGGCCCCGGGGCGAACCGGGCCGCGGGATCACAGGTGCGCTCGCCGCCGGGACCGTGGGTCTCCGGCGGAAGGTCCGTGCGTGAAATGTGGTGAGCCCGGTGGGATTCGAACCCACGACGCAGGGATTAAAAGTCCCTCGCTCTGCCGCTGAGCTACGGGCCCACGCGACGTAGACGATACCCGCCGCGGGGTTCGCGGGTATGCGACGGAAACGGTTGCGCAGCGGGCGATGGCGACACGTCGGCTCACCGCGGCTGAACGGCGCCGGGGGTCGCTGGACGGCCTTCGGGCGGTCTCCCGGTATGATCGCGGCGTGACCGACTTCTACGACATCGATCGCGCCAACGCCCGCCTCCCCGAGGTCAGGGGGGTATTGGAGCAGCTGCGTTCGCAGCGCCTCGAGCTGATCGCGCTGCGGGATCGCCTGGTCGCGGCACGCCGGCACGCCCAGGCGCCGGCCGAGGGACGCACGCTCGTCGACGAGGCACTCGGTGAAGCCGCGGGCGCCGAGCCGGGCTCGGCCACGCCCGATTCCCCCCGCGTCCTCGACGCCCGGATCCGGGCCGTCATCGACCAGATGGAGGCCGCGGTCGCCCGCCTGGACGGGTGGAGCGTGCAGCTGCGCGACATCGAGCAGGGCCTGGCGGACTTCCCAGCCCTGGTCAACGGGCGCCAGGTATGGCTCTGCTGGCAGCTCGGCGAGGACGAGATCCACTTCTGGCACGACCTGGGCTCGGGGTTCGGCGGCCGGCGACCGCTCGTCGAGCTCTCGTGACGGTCCCGCACCCCGGGACGCCGCGCGTCCACGTGGATTCCCGCACTGCCGTTTCGACCCCGGCCGGGGGGTCGTCCGGGCGCGTCATGGAGCGCGGCCGGTCGAAGGCATACCGGCCCCTTCCGACAGAAGTCCGCACCGCGGCCGTGGAACGGGGGCTCGCGGCGTACGGGCGCGGTGCCTGGTATCTCGCCCACGAGGAGCTCGAACCGGCCTGGATGGGCACCGACGACCCGGTCGAGCGGGCCGTGTTGAGCGGCCTGATCAAGCTCGCTGCCGCCTACGTCCACGCGGCACGCGGGCTGTCGCTCGTGCGTGTGCAGGAGCGCGA
>CAZKXK010000256.1:0-3549 GCA_964556585.1 uncultured Anaerolineaceae bacterium | reverse complement strand
CGTCGGCTACTTCTTGGTCGCCCAGAACATGTCGGCGAACTCCTTGGTGGCCGCCTCGAGGTCGGCCGCCGCCTGCGCGTCGACGCCCTGCTTGTTCTTGCCGGCCAGCTTGAGCAGGTTCCAGACCTTGGTGTGCAGCTCCGGGAACGCGGCGAGGTGCTCCGGCTTGAAGTAGTCGGACCAGATCACCTGGACCTCGTGCTTCACCTTCTCGGCGTGCTCCTCCTTGACGGCCACGCAGCGGATGAACTTGTTGCGGTCGGCGACGGCGGTCGAGCCCTCGGGGATCTGGCCGATCAGCTCCACCATCCGGGCCACCGTGCGGGCCGCCAGGACCGCCTCGGCCGGGTCGTAGATCCCGCAGGGAACGTCGCAATGGGCGTGGGCGATCGTTGTCGGGCGCAGCCAGCTGGTCAGTCGAGACATGGGACTCCTCGCTTCGCGTGTCCTGGTCGGTGGGCCCGGGGACGTGGCCACTGGGGACTGCACCGGCGGCCTCGGCCGCATCTCCAGTGTCGGAGGGCGCTCGGAACCTGTCAAACGTGCCCGGGGAGAGTAGATAGGGCCGCGGCGGGGTCGGCGATCGGACGTCAGCCGAGTGGTGTCCGGCTGCTTCAGCACGACACCAGATGTAGGGGCCTCGGGTTGGCTATTGCGAGAGGATGAGCAGTGGTCCCTGGGCACCCGTCCCGGTCACGCAGCCGCCGGTGACCACCGTCCCTTCTCGGGCCACCACGTCGCCGTTGCGGTTCAGCACCTCAAGGCGTGGGGTGAAACGCGCGGTGAACCCCGGCGGGAACAGGACATCGCGCCGGCCCGACGGAGTGGCGAGCCACACGACCTTCGGATCGGACGGGTCACCGGTGAGTGTCGCCTTGTCGAGGCCGACCCCTGCGCAAGCGCCCCCGGCGTCCCCGACCGGGAGTGCGTAGACGAGCGCAGCTCGCGTCGGCGAAGGCGTCGGGCTCGGCGCGGGCGTGGCGCAGCCAGCGAGGATCGTCGAGGTGATGACCGCTGCGAGAGCAAGCACTCCGAGCCGCAGTCTCACGGTCCCTCCCTCGATGTGCGTGCCGTTGGTCGCAACGGGTCCTAGAGCGTTCGTTGGATCTCGAGAGGGCGCAGTGTCCGGCAATCGGGCTCCGTGTCGGACGCCCACAGCCTCATGAACTCCTCGTGCGCCTCGCGGAGGTCGAGCTCAACCGCCCGAAAGTGGTGCGCGTCTTCGTCCAAAGGCAATTTCGTCGCGGCGTCGCAATGTGCATGAGGCACCCGTCTCCGCGTTCCAAGGTCGTGCAGGTGATAGGCAAGGCGCGTCATGCGCGACAGGTCCAGGTACTCGTAGGTGTATTTGACGATAACCCAGTCGCCATCTCGTCGGCGACGGTAGTACTCGCGATACACGGCCTTGACTTCGATCGGCAGCGACTCGCCGGGAGCTTCCAGCGCGAATTGGAGCAGGCGCAGGCGACCCCCGCTGCCGAGGTCGTCGACCCGCAGATCGCCCCAGGCGTCGAGATAGTCGGCAAGCCGATCGCGACGTCTGCGAAGGTCGCCTTCAGCGAGTGCGTGATCGCTCGCAGGACCGGGCACGCCGGGCGCCTCGACTCGGAGGTGAGACTAGAAGCTGACGAGCCGCGACGGGTCTTCAACCACGATCGGCTTCGGGGCTTCGAGTCCGAGAAGTCGAATGACACTCTTGCGTGGGATCCGATACGTTCGCTCGGTAAGGCGAACGGCCGCGAGGCGGCCGTCGTGGATGTAGTTGAGGATCGTCGAGCTGGACAGCGACATGAGCTCTGCGACTTCGCCTGGGGAGTAGAACGCCTTCGGCAGGAGCTCCAGGAGCTCCGCTGACGGCGCGTCTGCGAGTGCCACGGTCTGACTCCTCAAAGGAACCTGGCTCGCGCTGCGCAACGCGACTTCGTCTTGGTCCCTATCGGCAACTATGACGAATACGACCAAGTTGTCAATGGTGCCGAATGAGCTCGAGGCTTTACCGCCAATAGGCGCCGAGGGCCGGCGACGTGCTCGTGGCGTAGGTGGCGCTTCCGGGCAGCTGGACGCGAACGTTGATGGCGGCTGCCTTCGCGCGAGTCCACGCGAAAGTCACGACGCCGTTCGCGTCGGCCCGGGCCGACTTGTAGTACGTCGGCGCGCTCCACGCGGTGCCGATCCGGTTCGCCACCAGGATGTTGACGCGCTGGCCCGCCTGCGCCGGCCCCAGGTTGAACTTCCAGGTCACGTACGTGCCCACGTGGGCTACCTTCGGCGTCGCGGTCGTGTAGCCCGAGGCGGGTCTGAGACCAAGGGCGGTGGAGCCGCGGATGCTGAGCGCTCGGAGCGGCGCGGTGATGTTGAACGTCGCGGGCAGGCTGGCGCCGCCGGCCGACGTCTGGTTGATGACCGACACGGAGGCAGCCCCGGGAGTCGCGATGAGGGCGGCCGACACGACCGCGGTCAGCTGCGTCGGCGAGACATAGGTCGTGGCGATCGGTATCCCGTTCCAGTAGGCGGTGGAGGCGCCCGGCAGGAAGTTCGACCCCTGGATGGTGATCGTGACGGCACCGCCGCCAGCCGGAGCGCTGTTCGGCGTCACGGCGGCCATGACGGGCGGGAGTGCAGCGGCGACTGTGAAGGGCGCGGGCGCGCTCGACCCGCCGCCCGTCGCCTGGTTGATGACCGTGACGGAGGCGACGCCGGGTGTCGCGGTCAGGGCAGCCGGCACGACCGCCGTCAGCTGCGTCGGCGAGACGTACGTCGTGGCCAGCGACGTCCCGTTCCAGGACGCGGTGGAGACCCCCGGCGCGAAGTTCGCCCCCTGGATCGTGATCGTCAGGTCGCCGCCAGCGGCCGCGACGGTGTTCGGCGTCAAGGCGGCGAGCACGGGTGGGGGAGTGGCACCCGTTGACCCCGTCACGTTGAAGGTCGCGGGCGCGCTCGACCCGCCGCCCGTCGCCTGGTTGACGACCGTGACAGAGGCGACGCCGGGTGTCGCGGTCAGGGCAGCCGGCACGACCGCCGCCAGCTGGGTCGGCGAGACGTAGGACGTGTGCAGCGGCGTCCCGTTCCAGTAGGCGATGGAGACGGCGCACGCGAAGTTCGCCCCCTGGATCGTGATGGCCAGGTCGGAGCCCCCGGCCGGAGCGCTGTTCGGCGTCACGGCGGCAAGCACGGGCGGGGCGTTGGGCGGCACGACGGGCGGCGGCGGCACGTACGTGTAGTTGAACGAGACGGGGGCCAGGTCGCTGCCGTTGAACCGGTCGAGGTCCACCTTCCCGGAGATGCCGGCGGTCGAACCCGTGCTCGTGTACTGCCAGAAGGTCCAGCCGTGCCCGCCCCAGTTGCCGGCGGGAACGGTCGGGCTGGAGGTTCCCCAGTGGGCGATCCAGAGCACCGAGTAACCCTGGTCGGCGAACATCGTCGTGTCGCCCATGGAGCTCGCCCAGAATGCCGGGCTCGCGTAGATCATGGGTCGCACGCCGAGCTTGGCGTAGACCTCCCCGAGCCAGGCGCCGACCCACGCCTGCAGGTCACTCACGGACAGCCCGC
>CAZKXK010000255.1:0-3553 GCA_964556585.1 uncultured Anaerolineaceae bacterium | reverse complement strand
CGCGGCCCAGCCGGCACCCAGCCCGCTCCTTACCGCGCTCGGGATGAACGCCTGGAGGACGCCTTCGTCGAAGACGCCGATCGCGGCGGCGCCCGCGAAAAGGAGCCAGAAGCGCCGCGTCCGGACGACGCGCCGGACGCTGTGCAGGTGCTCACCGCTGCCGACCGGGAGCAGCTCCTGCGCGGCGGAGACGGCGCCCGGCGCCGATGGTTCATGCAGCCCCGAGGCTCGCGCGGCGAGGCCCGACTCGGTGGCGCGCGTGCCGGACTGGCCGGCGCTGAGTGGCTCGCCGACCGTGAACCGCAGGTGATCGCCCGCCGGCGATCCGGCCGGGGTCCTGACCGCCGACACCCGTCCCACGGCCGGCGCCGCGCCGCGGACGTCGGACGGAGCCGAGGTTCGGCGCCGTTCGGGGCGGCGGGCCGGCACCACGATCGCGGGGCCGCTGGTCATGAGCCACACCGCCGCCACGCCGGCGAGGCAGGTCGCCAGGAAGAGGAGGGATGCGGATCGCCAGCCGGCCGTCTGGATCAGGCCGCCGGCAATGGGCAACGCGACGGCCACGCCGAAACCCGGTCCCGCGTATGCGATCCCGAGCGCGAGGCCCGACATGCCCGCGTACCGGCGGGCGATCGCCGTGGACGTCCCGATGAACGAGAGCTGCAGGCCCAGGGCCATGAAGACCGCGTAGGCGAGGATCACCAGCGAGATGTCCTGTGCGAGGTAGACGGCCAGCCAGCCCGCGGCCAGGAGCACCATCGACGCGGTGAGGAGGTCGCGGTCGGCCCACTCGTCGTAGGCTCGCCCCAGGAGCGGGCTGGCCACGGCGGTGACGACGAGGAACATCGTCCAGGGGGTGACCGCCAGGGTGCGGCTGATCCCGAACTCGGTTGCGAACGCGACCGAGAGCGCCGGGAACGTGTATAGGCCGCCATAGGCGATCGCGCCCACCGCGAACGCGCCGGCCAGCGGCAGCGAGAGACGGGTCGCACGGCGCGCGATCGGGAGAGCCACGCCGCCATGCTACGGGACGCAGGCACGCACGGATGCGGGCGGCCGGGCGGGACGCGGGACGCAGGGCGCGGGACGCCGGGCGCGGGACGCCGGGCGCGGGTGTCAGGCGAGAGATGCGCGGCACGGGCGTGGCTGCCGGCGGGTCTTGCGACGCGCTCGGTGCGTCGCGGCGCACGGATCACGGCGGCCCGGACCGGGGCGGCGGGGCCGCGCGCTATGCTGCGGGCGTGGCCGCGTCCCGTGACGATCTCTTCCAGCCGACAGCCGAGGACATCACGCTCGTTGCCGCCCTGCGCGACGGCGATGAGCAGGCCTTTGCCCGGATCGTCGACGAGCTGAACGGTCCCCTCCTCCGGCTGGCCGGCCTGTACGTGCAGGGACGGGCCGCCGCGGAGGAGGTCGTCCAGGACACCTGGCTCGGCGTCATCCGTGGCCTCGACCGTTTCGAGGCGCGATCGAGCTTCCGGACCTGGGTCTTCCGGATCGCGACCAACCGGGCCAGGACGCGCGGCGGACGCGAACGCCGCGACATCCCGCTGTCGGCACTGCTCGATCCGGCGGACGACCCGGGCGGACCGGCCCTGGATCCTGAACGCTTCCTGGCGCCGGGCGAGCAATGGGCGGGTGGCTGGGCGGTTCCGCCTCACCGCTGGGCGCCTGACGCGGAGACGCACCTTGCCGCGCGGGAGACGCGGGCGCTGATCCGGGACGCGCTCGACCAGCTCAGCCCGGCCCAGCGGTTCGTGATGACGCTGCGAGACATCGACGGCTGGGGCTCCGAGGAGGTCTGTGCGGCGCTCGAGATCACGCCCGGCAACCAGCGGGTCCTGCTCCACCGCGCTCGCTCGCGCGTGCGGGCCGCGCTGGAGCGGCACCTGGCAGCGGCCGATCGTGCGTAACGGTCGGACTCCGGAGGGAGACATCCACGAGATGAGCAGCGACGGGACTGTCGGCCGCGGACCGGGGGCCTCGCCTGGGCGGCCGGATCCGGCGACGTGTGCCGGAGTTGTCGAGCTCGTGACCGAGTACCTCGAGGATGCGCTGGACCCGGACGTCCGGGCCCGCTTCGAAGCCCACCTCGACGACTGCGAGGAGTGCGAGGTCTACCTGGAGCAGATGCGGGCGACGATCGTCGCGGCGGGCAGGGTGGACGTCGAGCACGTCGCGCCCGCGACGCTGGACCGTCTCGTGGCGGCCTACCGGGTGGCCGTGCGTGCCCGAAGGAACCCGGACGCCCACGGCGCGTAACGCGGCGCGCGGCGGGGAGACCGTCCCTGCCACAGGCAGGCGGACGATCTGCCGGCGATCCCAGGGGGACCACGATGAGCGACCAGCGACCCGACCACGGCCATTTCAGCGACGGACAGGCGACCCTCCCGCACGAATCCGCGGGGGAGCAGGCCGGCGACTTCTCCGAAGGCCAGGAGCGGATGCACCCCGACAAGTCCCACCCGGGGAGCTTCGCCCACGGGCAGGACGTGGAGCACGGCGACGACGGCACGCCCGGCACGTTTGCCGACGGACAGCGCTCCGCCTGATCACCATCCCGGGGATCGCGGCCCGCGCTCGCAGCAGCGCGGGCCGCGCGATTCCCCGCAGCCGCGACTCTCGGCGCAGGGCCGGTCGGATCCGGACTCCAACGCACGGACGCAGCACGGGTGTACGTTGGACGCACGCTCCGACCCTGAACAGCCGGACCGGGGCCCGGGCGGGCCCGCCGCGGGCGTGGAACTGCCGGATCGGCCGGAATCGGTCGACTTCGTGCGCGGGATGGAGAATCCCGACGCGAAGGCGCTCAAGACTTCCGTGGACGTCCTGATCGTGCGTTCGGCGCACAGCTCCCCGCGCGGAGGCAACCGGTGGTCGGGTTCTTCGACAACGCGTACCGGGACGGCGGCGTCCCCACCTGGGACGTCGGGCGGCCGCAGGGCGCGCTCGTCCGGCTCGCCGCGAGCGGCCTGATCGTCGGAACGGTGCTCGACGCCGGGTGCGGGACGGGCGAGAACGCCCTCCATCTCGCGGCGCTCGGTCACGCGGTGGTCGGGGTGGACTTCGCCACCGCCGCGATCGAGCGGGCGAAGGCGAAGGCGGCGGACCGTGGCCTCCCCGCCGAGTTTCTCGTGAACGATGCGCTGGATCTCGCGGTGCTGGGCCGGGAGTTCGATTCCGTCATCGATATCGGTCTCTTCCACACGCTGGGCGACCCAGAGCGGGCGCGCTACGTCACCAGCCTCGCGGCGGCGCTCCGGCCAGGGGGCAGCGTCTTCCTGCTCTGCTGGAGCGACCGCAACCCCTTCGGGCGTGGCCCCCGACGGATCTCGCGCAGGGAGATCCGCGCAGCGTTCCGCGACGGCTGGGTTGTCGAGGCGATCGACCCCGAGTGGCTGGATTCGCGCCTCCCGGAAGGCCGCGTCCACGCGTGGCTCGCGCGCATCACCCGCGCCGGGATTCCGGGCTGACACGGCGCCCGGCCGGCCGCCCCGCCGCCGCCCCCGTCCGATGCTTCCGTGGCACGCCTGCGGCAGGCCGGGTATGCTCG
>CAZKXK010000254.1:0-3566 GCA_964556585.1 uncultured Anaerolineaceae bacterium | reverse complement strand
CCTGACCGAGCGCAGCGTCGTCTTCAAGCACGCCCTCCGCAACGCCCTCATCCCCATCGTCACGCTGCTCGGGCTGACGGTACCCGCGCTCCTGTCCGGCGCCGCGATCACGGAGACGGTCTTCTCCTGGCCCGGGCTCGGCTGGCTCAGCGTCCAGGCCGTGACGGACCGCGACTACCCGGTCGTGCTGGCAACCGTCATGATCGGCGGCGTCATGGTCATCCTCGGCAACCTGCTGGCCGACATCGCCTACGCGGTCGTCGACCCGCGCATCACGTATTGAGCTGAGGAGACGCGGGCATGACACGATCCGAGGGGCTCCCAGTCCCCGGCGCGCTCCCGGCGCAGCCGACGGCCGAGGTCGACGAGGTCGACCTCGTCCCGGTCCGAACCTACTGGCAGCTGGTCCGCAAGCGCTTCCTGCAGCACCGCATGGCCACCATCGCGCTGGTGCTGATGCTGGTCCTGGTCACCTCCGCCATCGTCTTCCCGATCATCGGGGGCGACGCCTGGTATCGGACCAGCCTGACCCACGGCCCCAGCGATCCGTCGTCGCTCGCCGCGCCGCTCGGCTACGACAACCTGGGGATCAACATCTTCTTCCGGCTCATGAAGGGGCTGTACACCTCGCTCACGATCGGGTTCTTCGCGGTCCTCATCATCGCGGGCATCGGGACCACGGTCGGCTCGATCGCGGGCTACGTCGGCGGGTGGGTGGACAACGTGCTGATGCGCGTCGTGGACATCGTGCTGTCGCTGCCGACGTTCTTCCTGGTCCTCATGTTCGTGGCGTTCATGGGCTCCGGCAACGTCTTCGTGATCATCTTCGCGATCGGCCTGACCGGCTGGACGACCGCCGCGCGCCTGGTCCGGGCGGAGTTCCTGCGCCTCCGCGAGTCCGACTTCGTCCAGGCGGCGAAGGCGCTCGGCGCCAGCGACCGGCGAATCGTCGTCCGCCACATGATCCCCAGCGCGCTTGCGCCGGTCGTCGTGGCGTCGACCCTCGGGATCGCCGACTCGGTCGTCACGGAGGCGGCCCTATCGTTCCTTGGTTTCGGCCTGCGGCCCCCCGAGGCGAGCCTGGGCAACATGCTGACGAACGCCCAGGACTACTTCTACCGCCAGCCGCTCTGGATCTGGTACCCCGGGATCACGCTGATCCTGGTGGTCCTCGCGGCGAGCTTCCTGGGCGACGGCCTCCGGGATGCCCTGGACCCGCGCCAGCGGATCGAGGCGTGACGCGATGAGCCGGCCGGACGACGGCGCCACGCTCCTTGCCATCAAGGATCTCCGGACCCATTTCGCGACGGCCGACGGCCTGGTGAAGGCAGTCGACGGGGTCAGCTTCAGCATCCGGAACGGGGCCACGCTCGGCGTGGTCGGCGAATCCGGCTGTGGCAAGAGCGTCACCGCGCTCTCGGTGATGCGGCTCATCGAGCGGCCGGGCCGCGTCGTCGGAGGCGAGATCCTGTTCGACGGCAAGAACCTGGTCGACCTGCCCGACGACGAGATGCGCGAAGTCCGCGGGAACGCCATCTCGATGATCTTCCAGGAGCCGATGACCTCGCTCAACCCGGTCTTCACCTGCGGCAGCCAGATCGCGGAATCGATCTCGACGCACGGCGGGATCACGGGCGACGAGGCCCGCAAGCGAGCGATCGAGATGCTCACCCAGGTGGGGATCCCGGACGCCGCCCGGCGCGCCGACGAGTATCCGCACCAGCTGTCCGGCGGCATGCGCCAGCGGGTCATGATCGCGATGGCGCTTTCGACCAACCCGGACCTCCTCATCGCGGACGAGCCCACCACCGCGCTCGACGTCACCATCCAGGCCCAGATCCTGGAGCTGATGAAGGCGCTCCGCGAGCGGAACCGCATGGCGATCATGCTCATCACGCACGACCTGGGCGTGATCGCGGAGATGGCCGACGACGTGGTCGTCATGTACGCGGGCAAGGTCGTGGAACAGTCGGACGTGCTGACGGTCTACGAGCACCCGCACCACCCGTACACGCACGGCCTGCTCGCCTCCATCCCGCGGCTCGGCGAGAAGCGCGAGCGCCTCGAGGTCATCAAGGGCGTCGTGCCGAACCCGCTCAACCTCCCGGCCGGCTGCCTCTTCAAGCGGCGCTGTCCGAACGCGATGCCGATCTGCGACGTGGCGCCGCCGCTCCAGGAGATCGCACCCGGCCATCTCTCGCGGTGCTGGCTGACGCCGGCGGGCGATCCACCGTCGGTGGGCGAGGCCCCGGGCATGGATGCCGCGCTCGCGGCCGCGGCCGCGCTGAGCGTCGAGCGATGAGCCTCGACCAGGCGCCCGCGCCTGCCCCCGACGCCAAGCCGGCCGCAGCTCGCGCGTCAGCCGCGGGAGACGAGCGGCTCATGGTCGTCGAGAACCTCTACAAGCACTTCGAGATCCACGGTGGGCCCCTCGGGATCGCCCGCATCGGCGCGGTCCGGGCGGTCGACGGGGTGAGCTTCAGCGTCGCCCGGGGCGAGACGCTGGGCCTCGTGGGCGAGTCCGGCTGCGGGAAGACGACGCTCGGCAAGGTCATCCTGCGGCTGCTTCCGCCGACCTCCGGGCGCGTCGTCGTGAACGGCAAGGTGCTCTTCGACCTGCCGACCCGGGCGGAACGCAAAGCCGGCCGGAAGGCCTCCTCGCTGAGCGGCCACGCGATGAAGGAGGTCCGGCGTGATCTCCAGGTCGTCTTCCAGGATCCGTATGCCAGCCTGAATCCGCGCATGTCGGTCGGCGAGATCGTGGGCGAGGGACCGCTCGTCCACGGGATGTCGAACAAGGAGCAGCGCGAGGAGCTGGTCCGCGAGCTGCTCGCCAAGGTGGGCCTGAACCAGAGCCACATCCATCGCTACCCGCACGAGTTCTCGGGCGGCCAGCGCCAGCGCATCGGCATCGCCCGGGCGCTCGCCCTCAACCCGGAGTTCGTGGTCCTCGACGAGCCGGTCTCCGCGCTGGACGTTTCGATCCAGAGCCAGGTCCTGAACCTCCTCGACGACCTCCAGCAGGAGCTGGGGCTCACGTACCTGTTCATCGCCCACAACCTGGCCGTCGTCGAGCACATCAGCGACCGGGTGGGCGTGATGTACCTGGGCGCAATGGCGGAGCTGGCCGACGTCGGCGAGATCTACGAGCATCCGGGCCACCCGTACACCGTGGCCCTGCTGTCGGCGATCCCGGACCCGGATCCGCGCCATCGCAAGAAGCGGATCATCCTGAAGGGCGACATCCCATCACCGGCCAACCCGCCATCCGGCTGTCGGTTCCACACGCGCTGCTGGCTGCGCGAGCGGCTGGGCAACCCCGAGCGCTGCTCCGCGGAGACGCCGGAGCTCCGCGAGGTCGCGCCGGGGCACCAGGTCGCCTGCCATTTCACCGACCAGGTCTCGACGGAGAGCATCGCGCTGGCCTCCCGGAGCGCGTCCACCTGATCAGGCCGGCCCCACCTGAACGCTGCTGACGCCCACGAGATCCGGTGAGCGTGGGTATCATGCTCAGATCGATGCACGACCAGCCGATGCCGGAGGGTGTCGCAATGCGTGTGCATAGA
>CAZKXK010000253.1:0-3581 GCA_964556585.1 uncultured Anaerolineaceae bacterium | reverse complement strand
GTGAGGCGCTGGGGGTCTGTCCCATGGCTGGCGGGATCATCCCCCAAACGGGCCGCTCAGGCGGGGGGAGCCCCGGCGGTGGACCGGCGGATCATCAGCTCGACCGGGAGGGAGATCTCGTCGCCATCGGCAGGGAGCGGCTCCGAGGCGGCGTCCGGCGACGGCGTGCCGGGGGCGTCGAGCAGGTACCGCGCGGCCGCGTACCCCTTCAGGCGGAGCGGCTGCCGGACGGTGGTGAGGGACGGCCGGCTCGTGGTGGCCCCGGGGATGTCGTCGAAGCCGACGATCGACAGCTCCGCCGGCACGGCCACCTCCAGGTCCCGGGCCGCCGCGAGCACGCCGAGCGCCAGGCGGTCGCTCATGGCGAGGATGGCCGTGGGGCGCGGCCTCCGTTCGATCAGGTCGCGGCCGGCCTGACGGCCGAGCTCCTCATCGCTGAGGGCACACTCGTAGAGCGGGACGTCGTCGGCCGGAAGCCCGGCGTTCGCCATGGCGGCGCGGTATCCCTGGAGCCTGCGGGTCGCCACGTCGAACGTCGACGAGGCGATTCGCGCCGCGTCTCCGCGCCCGGTGTAGCCGTCAGGCTTGAAGGGAGACGTCACGATGCTGAGCCGTCGGTGGCCCAGGCTGATGAGGTGGCCGGCCGCCAGCTGCGCACCGGCGAAGTCATCGACGCCCACGGTCGCGACACCGGGGATGCGCGGCTCGTCCACGACGACGACGGGCTCCCCCCGGGCGAGCACGTGCTGGAGCGCCGGCGTCTCCCACGGCAGCGAGTAGGCGATGAACCCGTCGACGGCGACGTCCGTGATCGTCCGAGGGTCGCGTGCCCGCGTCGCCCCGGGGACGATGAGCAGGCCGAGGCGCCGCTCTTCGCACGCGTCGGCGATGCCCCGGATGAGCTCGCTCGTGGTCGGGTCGTCGAGCGCGAACGGCAGCGACTCGGGGAGGATCAGGCCGATGGCGCCCGCCCGACCGGTCCGCAGCATCCGGGCGACCGGGTTCGGGCCCGCGTATCCCGCTGCGCGCGCGGCTTCCATCACCCGCTCACGCAGCTCGGGCGAGAGCTGGTCCGGGCGGCTGAAGGCGTTGGACACGGTCGTCTTCGAAACGCCCAGCGTTCCCGCCAGGTCCTGCAGCGTGATGCGCCGACGCGCCCGGGTGCCGTGGTCCATGGGCCTATCTTGACCGATCCAGAACCGGCGTGTATGCTGACCCTGTTCTTGATCGATCCAGAACCAATCGCACGAGGGTCGGGCGGGAACAGGAGAAACCGATGAACACGTACACGATGTCGACCGACGAGGACCTCGCCCGCGAGCGGATCGAGATGGCCTCGCATGATCACCCGTTCTGCCAGGCCTGTGGCCAGCCGATGACGATCGAGGTCCACGGCCGCGAGCTCTGGCTCGAATGCAGCTCGCTGCGGCCCCTGCGCGGCATTCGGCTGCGCCTGGCGTCGAGCTTCCACGATCGGCACGCGATCGGGAGCCGGTGGCTGCCCTCGAGGCCCCCTCTCAGCTGAACCAGCGCTCGATGCTCACGCGAAGCGCCCCCGGATCGCTCCGGGGGCGCTTGTTGTGGCGGTTACGCGGGGGAGATCACAGCGCCCGGAGTGCGGCGCGGCAGGCCACGGCGTCGGCGCGGGCCGCGTTGAGCGACGTTCGGTAGCCCTGGAGCGTGGTGTGGTCGGCCTTCAGGACCGGCCCGGCGGTCCCACCGTTGTACTCGGCCGGCGTCAGGGCGAGCAACGCCGTCGGGATCCCCGCGAGCGTCGAGGTGTTCACCTGGCCCAGGCTCGTTGTCATGTTGTTAAGGTCCGCCTGCGCCGAGGCGACGTCCTTGCCGGCGTTCAGCTCCGTGGTGATCCGGTCCTGGAGCTTCCCGGCCACCGTGGTGAGCCGGCCGACCGCGGCCGCCTCGTTGTCGGCGGAGATGACCTCGGCCGTCATCGGAACCATGAGCAGGTAGATCCGGTACCCCGTCACGATCGTCCCGATGTCGGTGCGGAGCGTGGTCACGTCCGTCTCGCCGTCGATCTTCGACTTCAGGGCGTTGAGCCCGGTCGTGTCGGCCGTGAGCAGTGACTGGAGCGCGGACCGGTCGCTGTCGGTGAGGCCGTTCGGGTTCGACACGTGACCCTGGAGAGCGGTGATCGTCACGAGCCGGCGGTTGATCTCGCAGTCGCCGAGCGCCTTGAGGTGCGCGACGCTGTTGTCCTTGGCCGCCGTCCGCTGGGCCGAGCAGGCCGTTGCCCCGCTGCCCGTGGTGACCTCCGGGGCGATCGGTGACGTCGTCGGCTGAGCCGCATAGGTCGACCCGACCGACCCGATGACGAGAAGGCCTCCGACGGCCATGGAGGCGAGGGTTCCTCGAAGTGCGAGCTTCATGTGGCTGATCTCCGTTCGATGCGGGATGTACCCGACCCCAGGGACCCGTTGACGTGCGCCTCGGGGGTCGCAGATGTCACCTTCGAGCCGTTTCGTAAGAACGGCGACGTCGGGAGATGCGCTCGTTGTAAGGCGATCGGCTCGACCCGACGCCGGTTCGACGCTGGACGATGGCCGTCCGCGCCCCGAATCGCCCGAGCGAATAGGCTGGTGTGGCCATGAACACTCGAACCCTGCGCACCTTCGTGCCCGGTCTCGGCCGGCTCTTCCCGCCCGGCCACATCGCCATCCTGCGGCTGTACGGTCCGATCGCGGACGGCGCCCGGACGGCCGACTGGATCGAGCTCGTCCGCCGTCTCCGCGAGTCCCGCCGGGTGCCGGCCGTCGTGCTCGACATCGACTCGCCGGGCGGTTCCGCGACCGCCTCGGACGGGATGTTCGTGGCCCTCGAGCGGCTGGCCGCGAGGAAGCCGCTCGTCGCCGCGATCCGCGGGACCGGCGCATCCGGCTCCTACCTGGCGGCCATGGCCGCGCGCACGATCGTGGCCCAGCCGCACGCCATCGTCGGCTCGATCGGCGTGATCTCGGCCGGGCCCCGACTGCCGCGACTGCTCGAGCGATTGGGCATCAGCGTCACCGAGAACCGCGCCGGCCGTCTCAAGGGGATGGGCGCGCCGTGGCGCGACGAGACGGAGGAGGAGCGCACCAAGGAGCAGGCGATCGTGGACGCGTTCTACGATGCCTTCGTCGCGCGGGTCGCGCACGGCCGGCACCTCGACGAGGCGCGGGTCCGGGCGCTGGCGACGGGCGAGGTCTGGCTGGGCGAGGCGGCCCTGTCGCTCGGGCTCGTGGACGAGATCGGCGACCTGGAGCGGGCCGTCGAGCTGGCCGCCGACGCCGCGGGCGTCCCCGCTCATTACGCGCCCGTGCGGCTCCGGCGACCGCTCCTGGAGCGCCTGGCCGGGCGTTTCGGCGCCAGCCTGGCGGGAGCCGTCGCGCTCGAGATCGAGGCGCGTTTCGAGGGCCGTCTCCGGACCTGACCCCGGGGCAGTGTTGACCCTGGCGGCCACCGCTTCCGGCCGTGCCGGGGCGGCTACTTCCAGTAGGCGCCGAGCGCCACCGAGGTGCTCACGCCGTGGCCGGGATCGCCGGGCCACTGCACCCGGACGTTGAGCGCGGTCGCCGCGCTGG
>CAZKXK010000252.1:0-3583 GCA_964556585.1 uncultured Anaerolineaceae bacterium | reverse complement strand
CCGGCGCTCCGACCTCCCTGCGGTCGAAAGTCGCGCCTGCGGAGCCCCTGCGGTCTGCCGATCCGGTCACGCCGGCGTCGCCCTGGTCGGAGGTCGCGCCTGCGGAGCCCCTGCGGTCCGCCGGTCCGGTCACGCCGGCGTCGCCCGGGTCGGAAGGAGCGCCGGAGCGATCCCGAGGATCAGTCGGACCGCCTGCGTCCATGATCGATTCAGATCTGCTGGACGAGCGACTTCTTGAAGAAGTCGAAGTGCTCCAGGGCGAGGCCCGTCCCGAGCGCGACGCAGTTGAGCGCGTCCTCGGCCACGTGGCACGGGACGCCGGTCACCTGCGTCAGCAGCCGGTCGATGTTGCGGAGCAGCGAGCCGCCGCCGGACATCACCATCCCCTTGTCGATGATGTCCGAGCTCAGCTCTGGCGGCGTCTGCTCCAGCACGCTGCGCACGGCCTGGACGAGCTGCTGGAGCGGAAGCTCGATCGCCTCCATGACCTCCGAGCTGGTGATCGGGATCGTCCGCGGCAGCCCGGCGATCAGGTCGCGCCCGCGCACCTCCATCTGGAGCTCGCGCTCCAGGGGCAGGGCGGTCCCGATCGCGATCTTGACCTCCTCGGCCGTCCGGTCGCCGATCATCAGGTTGTACTTCTTGCGGATGTAGGAGGCGATCGCCTCGTCGAAGCGATTGCCGCCCACCCGCAGGCTGTTGCTCACGACGATCCCGCCGAGCGCGATCACGGCGATCTCGCTGGTGCCGCCGCCGATGTCGATGATCATGTTCCCGGAGGGCCCGCTGATCGGGACGTTCGCCCCGATCGCCGCCGCCAGGGGCTCCTCGATCAGGTACGCCTCCCGGGCACCGGCCTTGAGCGCGGCGTCGCGGACCGCCCGCTTCTCGACCGAGGTGACGCCGGCCGGGACGCTGATCATCACCTCCGGCCGGGAGAGCACGAACGAGCCCTTCCGGGCACGGCCGATGAAGTACCGGAGCATCGCCTCGGTGATCACGTAGTCGGCGATCACGCCGTCCTTCATGGGCCGGATGGCGGAGATGTTGCCGGGCGTCCGGCCGATCATCTCGCGGGCCTCCTCGCCGACCGCGACGATGTGGTTGTCTTCGGAGACCGCCACGACGGACGGCTCCTGGATGACGATGCCCTTGCCCTTGACGTAGACGATGACGTTGGCCGTGCCGAGGTCGATGCCGATCTTCATGGAGTTGGGGTGCTCACCGGTTCGGGGAGGCGCTCGATACGGGCGCCGAGGTCGTGGAACTTCGTGTCGATGTTCTCATAGCCGCGCTCCACGTGGTGCGCCCCGCGGACGATGGAGGTTCCCTCCGCGGCAAGCGCGCCCAGGATCAGGGACGCGCCGGCACGCAGGTCGGAGATGACAACCTCCGCCCCGTGCAGACGGGTGGGGCCGGTGATCGCCGCGTGGCGCGAATCGCCGATCTCCACGCGGGCGCCCATCTTGGCCAGCTCCGCCAGCCACTCCAGGCGGTCCTCGAAGATCGTCTCGTGGACGTGGCTGGTGCCAGCGCCGCGGGTGAGAAGCACGCTGACCGGCGACTGGAGGTCGGTCGCGAGGCCCGGGTAGGGCGCGGTCTCCACGTCGCAGGCGCGGTAGACACCCTCGCCCGGCGGGATGCCGCGCACCTCGATGCTGTCGCGGCCGCAGGCGACGTTGACCCCCATCGCGGCGAGCGTCTCCAGGAACGACCCGAGGAGCTCGCAGGGTGCCCCTTCCAGGGTCACGTGCCCCCCCGCGACCGCGGCGGCGACCACGAACGTGCCCGCCTCGATCCGGTCGGGGATCACGCTGTGGTCCGCGCCCCGCAGGCGCCGGCGGCCGTCCACCACCACGGTGTCGGGGGCGACGCGCTCCACCACGGCGCCCATCTTCTGCAGGAACGTGATCAGGTCGTCCACCTCGGGTTCCTGGGCCGCCGGGCGGATCGTGGTCTGCCCCTCCGCCAGCGTGGCGGCCAGGATCGCGTTCTCCGTGCCCATCACCGACACGAACGGGAACGTCACCTCCCCGCCGCGGAGCCGGCCCGGCGCCTTGGCAAAGTAGTAGCCGTTGCGGTACTCGATCTCCGCGCCGAGCGCGCGCATCGCGTCCACGTGGAGGTTGACCGGACGCCGCCCGATCCGGTCCCCACCCGGGTTGCTCATGATCACCCGGCCGAAGCGCGACAGGAGCGGCCCGAGGAGGATGAAGCTGGCGCGCATCTTCGCGGCTGCCTCCAGGGGGACGAACAGCCAGTCCACGTCACCCGAGGCCACCTCGTAGATGCCGTGCCCCGGGTGGTCGACGACGACGCCGAGGTCCATGAGCGTGGCGACCATCACCCGGACGTCCTCGATCTCCGGGACGTTCGTGAATCGGCAGCGGTCCCCGGTCAGGACCGACGCGGCGAGCAGCTTGAGGGCGGCGTTCTTGGCGCCGCTGACACGGACGGTGCCGGCGAGCGGACGGCCTCCCTCGATCCGGAAGACCTCGCGGGCAACCGGGTCGGGGGTGTACTCCCAGTGGAACGGGCGGGCGTCCGCCATGGCTGTCCCGAGGCCGCGTCCGGCGCTAGCCGCGCCGATGCGGCCCCTCCCGGTGGCGGCGCTCGGCGACCCGGATCCGGACGACAGCGGCCTGCAGCTCGGCCCGGGCCTGGGCGAGGTCGACGGCCTCCACGATCCCGGCCTCCAGGACGCGCTCGGCGGACGCCCGCGCCTGCTGCGCGCGCTCCAGGTCGATCTCGGAAGCCAGGTCCGCGGTCTCCGCCATCACGACCACCTTGTCCGGGAGCACCTGCACGAAGCCGCCGATGATCGCGAACGACTCCTCGACGCCGCCCTTCCGGACGCGCAGCTCGCCCGCTCCCAGGATCGAGATGAGTGGGGCGTGGTGCGGCAGGACACCCAGCTCGCCCTCGCTGCCGGGAAGCGTCGCGAAGTCCACGTCGTCCGCGTAGGCCCGCTTCTCGGGGGTGACGATCTCCAGCCGGAACGGCATGGCCGGGTCCTACCCCGCCAGCTTGGCGGCGTTCGCGCGGACGTCGTCGAGCGTGCCGGCAAGGAAGAACGCCTGCTCCGGGAGCGAGTCGGCCTTGCCTTCCAGGACATCCCGGAACGAGGTCACCGTGTCCTTGATCGGCACGTAGACGCCGGGCCGGCCGGTGAACACCTCGCCCACGAAGAACGGCTGGCTCATGAAGCGCTCCAGCCGGCGCGCCCGGGCGACGGTCGCCTTGTCCTCCTCGGACAGCTCGTCGATACCCAGGATCGCGATGATGTCCTGGAGGTCGCGGAGGCGCTGGAGGACGCGCTGGACCTCGCGGGCGACGTCATAGTGCTCCTGGCCCACGACGTTCGGATCCAGGACCCGCGAGGTCGAGGTGAGCGGATCGACGGCCGGGTAGATGCCCAGCTCGGTGATCCGGCGCTCCAGCCGGATGGTGGAGTCCAGGTGGGCGAACGTGGTGGCCGGGGCGGGGTCCGTGTAGTCGTCGGCCGGGACGTAGACGGCTTGGAGGCTCGTGATCGAGCCCTTCTTGGTCGAGGTGATCCGCTCCTGGAGAGCGGCCATCTCGG
>CAZKXK010000251.1:0-3593 GCA_964556585.1 uncultured Anaerolineaceae bacterium | reverse complement strand
AGCACGCCGGCGTGACCGCGGACGAGATCGACTGGATCGTCGCCCACGGGACCTCGACCCCGCTCAACGACTCCACGGAGTCGCGCGCGATCAAGGCCTCCTTCGGACCGGCCGCGTACGGTCGCGCGATCAGCTCGCCCAAGTCGATGATCGGGCACCTTGTCGGCGCGGCGGGGATCGCCAGCGCACTCGCCGCGCTCGGCGGCCTGCGCGACCAGGTGATCTCGCCCACCGCGAACCTGGAGAACCCCGACCTGCCCGATTGCGACCTCGACTATGTCCCCGTGGTTGCCCGCCCGGCGAAGCTCGACACCGTCATGGTCAACGGCTTCGGGTTCGGCGGTCAGAACGCGGTCGCCATCTTCCGCAGGTACGCGGGCGCATAGCCGGTCACCGGAGCCGTGCGCCGGCGGTTGGCGCTGGCGCGGACCCCGGCGCTGCCCGGCGACGAGTAGCATCCTCCGCGATGCGTCCGCTTCGCGTTCCCGCATGGCTCCGGCGTGGCCTCGAGGCGGGGCTCTTCGCCGGCGCCCTCGCCCTGCTGACGGTCATCGCGTATCGCTGGGACCGGGGCGCGGCCGTGGGCATCGCTCCGCTGCCGGTCGGGCCGACCGGGACCATCGTGTTCGCCTTGCCCGTGCTGGCCGTTGGCGTCTTCGCGGTTGCCTACCCGATCGCCCTGGCGCCGACCCGGCTCGACGCGATCCTGGGAGCCGCCACGGGTGCGATCGTGGCCGCCGACCTGCTGACCCTCATCACGGTCGCCGCGGGCGTGCGCGTGGCGATCCTCGGCGGGGCAAACGTCCTGCCGGTCGGGTTCCTGGCCGGGATCCTCGCGACGCCGTGCGCGGTCGGCGGGATGGCCGCGAGCCAGCTCTTCTCCCAGCACGGGTTCGGCCGGCGTGCGGGGAGGACGGCGGCCGTGGCGGCGGTCATCGTGGCCGTGCCCATCCTCCTGATCGGGCTGCCGCTGCTCGCGTGACGCCCGGACCATCGTGGCGGCCGGCGCGGGTGGACGGCGCGGATCAGGGGCCGACGACGAACGTCGCTCCCACCCGCCCGGCCGAAACGGCGGAGGCGTCCATCCCGGGCATCGCCGCACTGTCGGCGGGCGCGCACGTCAGCGCGTAGGTTCCTGGTGTCCCGATCGCGAAGCGGGCAGCCTCGGCGGCGCCCGGCCGCGGGTTGAGCTCCACCTGGGGCACGCCGGCAATCGTGCACACCTGGACGGCCGCGGCGTCATTCCGGAAGGTGACCAGGACGTCCTGACCCGTCGCGATCCGGACCACTGGCGCCCCCCCTCGTAGTCCGGTCGCCACCAGGTCCACCGGCCGCGCGTTCGCGTCCAGCCAGCGCCCGTAGCCGATGACGCCGGCCGCGACGCCGATCGCCGCGAGGGCGACCAGGCCGAGGTAGGCCGTGTCGCGAACCCGGGTCCAGGCCGCGTGGCGGGTCGCCGCCAGGACCGCCGCGGGCCGGGGGTCGTAGCCGCGCAGGCGCAACGAGTTGGAGATCACGGACACCGAGGAGAGCGCCATCGCGCCGGCGGCCATCGCCGGGTTGATGGTGATCCCGAACGTCGGGTACAGGACGCCCATCGCGACCGGAACGAGGACCACGTTGTACGCGAACGCCCAGAACAGGTTCTGGCGGATGACAGCCATCGTGCGGCGCGAGAGCGCGAGCGCGGCGACCACGCCCCGCGGATCGCCGCCCACGAGCGTGACGTCGGAGGCCTCGATCGCAACGTCGGCGCCGGTCCCGATCGCGACACCGAGGTCCGCAGCTGCGAGGGCGGGCGCGTCGTTGATACCGTCGCCGACCATCGCGACAACCGCGCCCCCAGCCTGCAGCTCCGCCACGAGGGCCGCCTTGTCACCGGGCAGGACCCCGGCCCGAACGCGCTCGGTGGGGATGCCCGCGGCCAGCGCGACGGCCTCCGCGGTCGCCCGGTGATCACCGGTCACGAGCCACGCGGTGACCCCCTGGGCGGTCAACGCACGCACAGCCTCCGCGGCCTCCGGCTTGACCGGGTCCGCGACCGTGATCAGCCCCACGGCAACGCCGCCGCGGGCGACGAAGACGGGCGTCCGACCCTGGGCAGCCTGGGCATCGCCGGACTGGCGGAGCGCGCCGAGATCGATCCCCCGCTCGCCGAGCAGCCGGGCGCTCCCGACGAGTGCCGGCAGGCCGTCCACGCTTGCCTCGGCGCCGCCGCCCGCGATCGCCGCGAACTGCTCCACGCCACCGAACGCGAGGCCGCGCTCCCGGGCTGCGCGCAGGATGGCGCTCGCGAGCGGGTGCTCGGAGCCGGCCTCGACGGCCGCGGCCAGGCGCAGGACCTCGTCGGGCTCGACTCCGAAAGCGGGGATGACGTCGGCAACCGCGGGCGAGCCCCGCGTGAGCGTTCCAGTCTTGTCGAACAGGACGGTCGTCACGCGATGGGCCGATTCGAGCGCTTCTCCGCCCCGGAACAGGATGCCGGCCTCCGCGCCACGCCCGGTCCCCACCATGATCGCGGTCGGCGTCGCAAGGCCCATCGCGCACGGGCAGGCGATCACCACCACCGTGATGAACGCGGCCAGGGCAAGCGTCACCTTCGGCTCCGGGCCAAGGAACCACCAGAGCCCGAACGTGAGCGCGCCGACGCCCAGGATGACCGGCACGAAGATGCCGCTGATCCGGTCGGCCAGGCGCTGGATCGGCGCCTTGGAGCCCTGCGCCCTGCGCACGAGCTCCACGATCTGGGCGAGGGCCGTCTCGCTGCCGACCCTCGTCGCGCGCATCACGAAGCTGCCGGTCGTGTTCAGCGTGGCGCCGATCACCTCGTCCCCCGGACGTTTCGTGACCGGCATGGCCTCGCCGGTCAGCATCGCCTCGTCGACGGCGCTGCTGCCCTCGGTGAGCACGCCGTCCGTCGGGACCTTCTCACCGGGCCGGACCCGAAGCAGGTCACCCGGCTGGACACGGTCGATCGGGACATCGATGTCACCGGTCGCGGTCACCTGGCGGGCGGTCTTCGCCTGGAGCCCGATGAGGTGCCGGATCGCGCCGGTGGTTCGGCCCTTCGCCCGCGCCTCGAGCCACTTGCCCAGCTGGATCAGGCCGATGATGATGGCCGACGAGTCGAAGTACGTCTCGCCGGACAGCCCGGCGCGCATCACGATCTCCGGGTACATCGTCACGAAGACGCTGTATCCCCAGGCGGCGCTCGTGCCGACCGCGACGAGCGTGCTCATGTTCGTGCCGAAGCCGTGCCGGAACGAGCGCCAGGCCGCCTCGTAGAAGCGGCGCCCAGCCCAGAGCTGGACGAAGGTCGCCGGCCAGAGGACCAGGCGATTGACGTCGTTCATGGCGAGCGGGATGGGCCCGAACATCAGGAACATGATCCCGACGGCGACCGCGATGGCCACTGCCGACTGCAGGCCCAGCTCGCGCGTCTCGGCGGCCCGCGCACGCTCGGTCTCCTCCTGCTCGGTGGCGAGCGCGTCGGCGCCCTCCTCCCCCGTTGCCCCCGCGCCGTCCCGTGCGGCCCGGGCCTCAGCGGCCTGGAGCGCGCCCGGTCGAACCTCGTAGCCGGCCTTCTCGATCGC
>CAZKXK010000250.1:0-3595 GCA_964556585.1 uncultured Anaerolineaceae bacterium | reverse complement strand
CCAGCGAGCTCGCCGGCGCCATGCCCGTGTTCGCCCACGGCGACCTCGCGCCCGTCAACATCCTCGTTCGGGACGGCGGGGTGGTCGCGCTGCTGGACTTTGAGCGGGCACGCCTCGCACACCCGTTCTTCGATGCCGCCAGGTGGCGCTGGATCGTGCGCCACCATCACCCGGAACGCTGGGAGGCGGCCGGGCCGGCGTTCCTGGAAGCCGCGGGCCTCGAGGACTCCCCGGCGACGGCGAGACGCCTGGACCTCCTCGCCGCGCTGCAGTGCCTGGAGATGCTCCACGGCGCGCGCCGGCGTCCTCCCGCGGCACGCCGGGAGTGGGCGGCACGAGTGCTGAGCGTGCTGGACTGGGCGGGCAATCGGGACCCCTGATCCGCGTACCCGGCGGGACCCTGCCTGTTCCGAGCCGTCACCCGGAGTCCAGCGCCACCTCGAAGACCTGCGCGTCCACGATCCGCCAGGCGCGCACGCTCACCGCGCCGGTGACCGGATCAACCTCGTCGGGGCTCAGCGAGACCAGGACGTGGAGCGCGTCCGGGTAGAACGCGCCGGCGACATCCGTCGGCGACGGTCGCGCGGGCGACCGGACGTGCGAGTGGACGATGCCCCAGACCACCTCGCCCGCCTCGTCGATCGCGAGCAGGACGCGCACGAGGTCGGCGGGCTCGATCTCGTAGCGAAGCGGCGACGCCGCACGGTTGCGGGTGGCGTACCAGCGAGTCGGCCGCCCGCCCACGGCAGCCGGGGCAGTCCCCGCGATGAGGCCGCAGGCCTCGTCCGGGTGCTCGGCCCGGGCGTGTGCGACGAGCGCGGCGCGGATCGTGGCTGGAAGGGTCGCCCGGGCCGGGCCCGGGTGCGCCCGTTCGGGGCCGGCCGTGGTCGGATCGTGGCCGGGCTCGTTCCCGCCGTCGCGCGCCGGCGGCAGCCCGCTCAGGCGATCGTCTCCCGGGGCGGAGCCGGGAACGGGAACACCAGGGCCTCGTTCGCGTATCCGGGCGCGGACGGGTCGCCCGCTGCCTCGCCAGCCTCGAACCGCGTCTCCGATGCGGCCGCCTGGATCGGCAGCGGCCGCCCGGCCGCGTGTGCTGCGACCGCGGCGTCCGAGCAGACCGGGCAGGCCGGGTCGCGGCGGTACCGCAGCTCCGTGAACGTGAGGTCCAGCGCGTCGAAGAGAACCAGCCGGCCGACCAGCGGCTCGCCGATCCCGAGGATGAGCTTGAGCGCCTCGGTCGCCTGGAGAAGCCCCATGACTCCCGGCACCACGCCGAGGACGCCGGTGACCGAGCAGCCCGGGGCGAGCTCCGCGGACGGTGGCGTCGGGTGCAGGCAGCGGTAGCACGGGCCAGCGCCCGGGACGAACACGGTCAGCTGGCCCTCGAACCGGAAGACCGACGCGTGGACCACCGGGATCCCGGCCGACACGGCGGCGTCGTTGAGCGTGTAGCGGGTCTCGAACGTGTCCGTCCCATCCACGATCACGTCGTATCCGGCAATCAGCCGCTCCACGTTCCCGGGGCCCAGGACCTCGTCGTGCGCGACCACCGCGACGCCCGGGTTGAGGGCGCGGATCGCGACTTCCGCGGACAGGACCTTCTTCAGGCCGATCCGGTCGGTGGTGTGCAGGACCTGGCGCTGGAGATTGCTGACGTCGACGACGTCGAAGTCGACGACGCCGAGCGTGCCGACGCCGGCTGCGGCCAGGTAGAGCGCAGCCGGCGAGCCGAGCCCGCCGGCCCCGACGAGGAGAACCTTCGACCGCAGGAGCGTTGCCTGCCCCTGGGGCCCCACCTCGGGCATCAGCAGGTGGCGGCTGTAGCGCCGCTGCTGCTCGGCCGTCAGCCCGGCCGGCCGCTCGGACGCGAGTCCCAGCGCGCTCCAGGCGTCGAACCCGCCGGACATGGAGACCGCGTCCGTGTAGCCCATCTCGCGGAGCGTCCTGGCGGCGAAGACGGAGCGAACGCCGCCGGCACAGTAGAGAACGATCGGCCGTGCGCGGTCCGGCGCCTTCGCCTCGATCTCCTCCTCGAGGTGGCTCTTGGGGACCAGCACCGCGCCGGGGACGTGCCCCCGCGCCCATTCATCGGCCTCGCGGACATCGACGAAGAGCGCACCGTTCTCTCCACGCAGGGCGTCGGCCTGGCGCGGGGTGACCTCGCGGACCTCCGCTCGCGCCTCGCGGAACAGGTCGGCGTAGGACTTGGTCATGCGACGTCCGAGCGCGCGGGTCAGGCCCCGGCGGTCGTCGCGACGTCGGCCGGGGTACCAGCGCTCCCCTCGACCGGCGCGTCCGCGGCCGGAGTGTTGGCGCTCCCCTCGGCGGGCTCACCGGCGGCCTTCCCACGCTCCCCGAGCGCGTGGCTCACCGTGTCGAGGCTGAGCAGCGCGCACTTGAGCCGGGCGGGGCTGATCTCGATGCCGAGCAGGTCCAGGACGTCCTCGGGGGTGAGCTTCGCGACCTCCTCGACCGGCTTGCCCTTGATCTCGTCCGTGAGCAGGCTGGCCGAGGCCTGGCTGATGGCGCAGCCGCGACCGGTGAAGGCGACCTCGGCGACCACGCCGTCGCGGATTCCCAGCATCATCGTGATGCGGTCGCCGCAGAGCGGGTTCGCCCCCTCGTAGCGGGCGTCGGGCGCCTCCAGGATCCCGAAGTTGTGGGGGTGCCGGTAGTGCTCGAGGATGTAGTCGCGGTAGAGATCGTCCATGGGCTCTGAAGTCTAGCGCGGCCCGGCATTCCCAGCCCAATTCCGACCGCTCGGGTCGGGAATCAGGCGTCGATGGCGAGCCCCGCGACGGCGTCCGCCAGGCCCCGTTCGTAGGCGGCGACCAGGCGCTCCCACCGGTCGTCCATCTCGAAGTCCACCTGCTGCCGCGCCGGGTCCGCGTCGAACCAGGCCAGGGTGCGCCGGATCCCCTCCGCGAACGGCGTCGTGGCGCGGAAGTCGGGCACGAAGCGCTTGATCTTGGTGGTGTCGAAGACCGCGCTCACGGCCTTGTCGCCGATCAGCGTGCCACGCATCTCCGGCAGGCACTCGGCGATGAAGTCGGACGCGATGTGGACGATCCGCGCCTCCGCGCCGGCGGCGGCCGCGACCTGCCGGTAGATCTCGTCCCACGTCAGGACCTCGTCGGACATGATGTTGAACGCCTGGCCGATCGCCTGGGGGCGACCCAGCAGGCCCACGAACGCCTTCGCGAAGTCGCTGTTGTGGGTGATCGTCCACAGCGACGTGCCGTCGCCCGGCACGATGAGCGGCCTGCCCCGGCGCATCCGCGCGATCGCCGTGTACGGCCGCGCCCAGCTGTTCACCGCGAGGGGCACCTGCGTGTCGCCGTAGGTGAGCGACGGGCGGACGATCGTGACCGGGAACCCGTCGTCGCGGAACGCGCGCATGAGGCGCTCCTCGCAGGCGATCTTGTCCCGCGCGTAGTCCCAGAACGGGTTCGCGAGCGGCGAGTCCTCCCGGACCAGACAGTCGACCAGGGGCTTGCGGTACGCGCTGGCGGAGCTGATGAAGACGAACTGGTCGGCCCGGGCGCGGAACAGCCGCAGGTCGCGCTCGATGTCGGCGGGGGTGAACGCGATCCAG
>CAZKXK010000249.1:0-3615 GCA_964556585.1 uncultured Anaerolineaceae bacterium | reverse complement strand
CCGGGGGCCCATGCGTCCGGGCCGGGCGCCTCCGGAGCGGGCGCGCCCGGACCCACGGGCCCGGGGACCGCGTACGCCGCCGGTCCGCCGCCCCCGCCGCCAACGCGCCCGGTCACGGCCCGGCTCGACACGACCGATCTCTTCCGGCAGCGCAACGCCACCACCACCCCGGCCGGAGGCGGCTATCGACATCGGCCGCGTGTCGACGGCCGGCTCAAGCGGGCGACCTGGGGAGAAGCGGAGCCGCCCCGCGCCTCCGACCCGACGGGTCCGCTCCAGCGCGTGCGGTCCCGCCGCGCGGTCCGCCGACCCCTGCCCGACCTTGCGACGGCCCTGGCGACGCGGATCGCCTTCGGCAAGTTTCACGGGCGCACGCTCGCGGAGATCGCCCGGCTGGAGCCGAGCTACCTGGTCTGGGTGGAGCGGACGATCACCCGCGACCCGGACCTCGTCGCGGCGGCACGGGTCGTGCTGGACGAGCGGGAGGGCAATCCGGCGACGGGCGGCGGTGCGACCGCCGGGACGGCGGCCGACGGCGCGGCCGGCTCCGCGGAGGGATCGCGCCCGGACGGGTACGGGGACGCCGCGTCGCGTCCACGTGATGGGGTGGCCCGAGGGTTCGCGAGATAGTCCGCGGACCCGATGAGTCCGCAGCCCCCGACACGGGTTCGGGCCTGCGGGCCGGAGATCCATGGTTACTCGACTCGTGCCCGAAGCACCAGGGGCCACCCATTGACGCTCCCCGCGGCGTCCTGCACGTTCGGGATGTCCCGGCACTCCGAGCCGTGGTCGACGCCCCAGGGTTGTCCCGGTGGCTCGCGCCGACGGCTGCAGGAAGGAACGTATCCCGGTCGACCCCCGTGCCACAACATGACCTCCGTCCGGTGCGCGCTCGCGAAAGGGTGGTGGCGTCCGAGCACCGGCCCCCAGGCTGCCGCGGCGCACCGCAAGGACACGCCGGGTGCGGGGCCGTTGACCCGGCGCCATGCTCGGCAGCCCGTCGCGGCAGGCGCGCGCCGGGACGCGTAGGCTGGCCCCATGCTCCGTTCCATCGGCCGGCGTGGCCTGTCTATCGCCGTGGCCGCCCTGATCGTGGCCGGCTGCGCCGGCCCGGCGGCGCCGCCTTCCTTCGACCCGTCGACGCCCTGCGGGGGAGTCGATCGCCAGGAGATGGCAGGCGCCTACCCGGACCTGGAGGCGCGGATCCCGGTTCGCATCGACGGGCAGGTGGCGGACAGCCGCGAGTCCGGGCGCTTCTGCGCCAAGTCGACGCTCGGGACGCTGTGGGACGCGGGGATTCACGAGACCCAGTTCGGGGGCGGCATCTGGGCCTTCGATCCCGGGGGCGGGACCTCCCTGCCGGGGATGCAGCTGTCCGTCTTCCGCGCGCCCGGCCTGACCGCCCAGCTCATGGCGGACGAGTACCGGGCGGGCGCGGTTGCCACGAGCCAGGTGACGATCGTCTCCGCGACGAACCAGCAGATCAACGGGCGCCCCGGCTTCCGGATCAACTTCCTGAACGGGGATTCGCACCAGGCGATCCTCGTCTGGCCGTCGGCCGACGGTGCGGTGATCCAGGTGGTCATCGCCGCGGACGTGGCGGAATCTCGCGTGCAGGCAGCCGTCGCCGCGTTCGGCTGAGCGCTCGCTCCGTCGTCTGGCGTGCCCGATGCCGGGGAGGGCTGGCGTGCCCAATGCCGGGCGTGGACGTCGGGGGCCCGCCCGGCTAGCATCCCGGCCATGACCTGGCAGGCCCGCAAGCGAGCGTGGGAGCGCGAGCGACTGGACCCCGCGCGAGCGCGCGCCCCGGAGCGCCTGCCGCGCTTCACGACCATCTCCGACGTCGAGGTGGCGCGCCTGTACGGCCCGTGGGACTGGACCGGTGGCGTCGAACCCGGTCCCGGCGACTCGGGCGGGCGCAGCGCCGATGCGGGTGGCGGCGGGCCGACCGCGATCGACCACCACGGGGAGCGGCTCCGGGCCGGCCGCTGGGACGACTTCGACCCGCTTCGCGACATCGGGTTCCCGGGCGAGCCGCCGTTCACCCGCGGCATCCACCCGACCGGCTATCGCGGCCGCGCGTGGACCATGCGAATGTTCGCCGGGTTCGGGGCCGCGGAGGACACGAACGCCCGCTTCCGCGACCTGCTCGCGGCCGGCCAGACCGGCCTGTCGATCGCGTTCGACATGCCGACCCTGTACGGCTACGACACCGACGATCCCGAGGCGGAAGGGGAGTTCGGGACCTGCGGCGTCGCCGTCAGCTCGCTCGCCGACATGGAGGTGCTGCTCGACGGGCTCCCCCTCGGCCGGATCTCCACGTCGATGACCATCAACTCGCCCGCCGCGCCGATCTGGGCGATGTACATCGTGGCCGCCGAGAAGCGCGGCGTGCCGCGGTCGGCCCTCGAAGGGACGCTCCAGAACGACATCCTCAAGGAGTTCATCGCGCAGAAGGAGTACCTGTTCCCTCCGGCGCCCTCCCTTCGCCTGGTCACCGACACGATCGAGTTCGGGACCCGCGAGCTTCCCCGCTGGAACACGATCTCCGTCAGCGGCTACCACATCCGGGAGGCGGGGAGCACCGCCGTCCAGGAGCTCGCGTTCACGCTGGCCGACGGGATGGCCTACACGGAGGCGGCGCTCGCCCGCGGACTGCGGGTGGATGACTTCGCGCCCCGGCTGTCCTTCTTCTTCAACTCGCATGCCGACTTCTTCGAGGAGATTGCCAAGTTCCGCGCGGCTCGGCGCGTCTGGTGGAAGCTGATGACGGCGCGCTACGGCGCCGAGAACGAGCGGTCGACCTGGCTGCGCTTCCACACCCAGACCGCCGGCGTCAGCCTCACGCCCCAGCAGCCGCTCAACAACCTCACCCGGGTGGCCCTCCAGGCCCTGGCGGCGGTGCTCGGCGGCACGCAGTCGCTCCACACGGACGCGTACGACGAAGCGTGGGCCGTGCCGACCGCGGAGGCCGCCCTGCTCGCGCTGCGGCAGCAGCAGGTGATCGCGGAGGAGACCGGCGTCGCGAACACGATCGATCCGCTGGGTGGAAGCTGGTTCGTGGAGTCGCTCACCAACCGGACGGAGCGCGAGGTCTGGCACTATCTCGACGAGATCGACGCGCGGGGCGGGATGGTCGCGGCAGTGGCCCAGGGCTACCCGCAGCGCGAGATCGCGGATGCGGCCTACCGCTTCCAGCTCGAGGTGGACGCCGGCGACCGGCGGGTCGTCGGGATGAACTCTCACGTCGACCCCGCCGAGGTGCTCGCCGTTCCGTTGCTCCAGGTGCCCGCCGGCTCCCGGGAACGCCACCTGGCTCGCCTGGAGCGGACCCGCCGCGAGCGGGATCCGGCGGTGCTCGCCACCGCGCTGGCGGGCCTGCGCGCGGCCGCGGCGGCGCCGGAGTCGTCCGCCACGAACCTGATGCCGCACTTCCTGGCCTGCGCGGCGGCCTACGCGACGCTCGGCGAGCAGTGCCGCGTGCTGCGCGAGGTCTTCGGGGAGTACCGGGAGCCGGCGGCCATCTGAGCGCGGCTCCGGCGAGTACCGCAAGCCGGGGGAGCGCGCCTCCGGCGCTGCGCGCGGCTCCGGCGAGCGCGACGCTCCGCCGGCTAC
>CAZKXK010000248.1:0-3679 GCA_964556585.1 uncultured Anaerolineaceae bacterium | reverse complement strand
ATCGATACCCGGTCCATAGTCGGGCTTGCCCTGCCCGCCAGCCTCGCTGGCATGTGACTACCCGCCGTCTGCTGCCTGGGTGGCCCAGGCTTCGAGTGGTGATCCACGGCCGTACGCGGACGGCGTGGACGACCGTTCTCTCCGGTCTGGCGCGCCGTCGCACCGCCCCGACACGATCTTGCCGTCGTGACTGGTCGCAGGGGCACCTGGAACCGTGTGTGCCACGTGATCTCGGAGCCCAGACTCCGACCGTCCGCGGGCCAGTCGCCCTGCTGAGTTCGCGCCCCTCGACGGCTTGCTCAGCGCCAATTAGCGGCTCCGACATGGTGCGCAGCGATCGCACCGACGAGAGAAGCACCGAGAGGGCGGCCATTCCCGTGGCGATCCATGGACCCCACGACCATGCGGGACTCGCGTTTCAGGCGCTCGTGCTGCCCGGATAAGCCCCGTCCCGCGCGAACTCTACCCGGACCTATTCGCCGAGCTGTGACGGCCTGCCTGCGGAGTGGAGCGCCGGGAGAATGTGACCCGGTCGGGGTCACTCAGAACCTTCCCGTGCTTCGGCGAGGATGGTGGCGGCTCGCGCTCGCCACTGGTTCCAGCAAGTGGCCGTGTGGAACTTCCAGTCACAGAGTTCGGCGTGCATCGCCCATGCCAGCTCGTCCACCGAGACGATTTCGGCGTCCTGTGGGAGGCTGGCGAGGAGTCGATGAATGGCCCCGTTCATGGGGCGCGAACCAAACTGGAGCACTCCCTCCAGCGTGCTCCTGACATCGTCCAGCGTGCTCATCGGTCGACCTTCCGCGAGGCGAGCGGCGAGAGCGTCGTCGGCGCATTCAAGCGAGCGACACGCGCCGTCTCGACGTCGGACGTGGGCGGAAGCGGCGCGACCAGCAACCTCTCGTAGCATAGCCCCAGCCGTTCAGATCGCCGGTGGGAGCACCCGGTGTTGCCGGCACGACGGCGCCACGCAGGTGATGGCAGGTTGGCGCGGGAGCCTCCGGGGAGAGCCCGCCCGCCGTCATGCCTGACGCAGGTGCGGTGGTCAGATTCGTTCTTCGCTCGTGCGCCTCACTCGTGTGCGGACGCCACGAGTCCGGACGGAGTCGCCAGGGGCGAAACGCGCGGGCGACGCGCTACTTCGCGGGACGACTCCGTTTGCTCAAGACACCCCGGCTGAGCAGGATCGCATCCGGGAACTTGGCCTTGTTGTAGCCGACGTTCACGGGCACCTGCATGGCCTTGACCATGCGCTTGGCTGCCGCCTTGACGGTCCCAACCTTGTCGTTCTCGGGGTCGAAGAAGAACCGAATGACCTGAGACTCTGAGGCGGCAGCCGCCTGAATGATGGCCTTCTCGAGAACCACGTCACGAGTCGAGGTCGCTCGAGAGGGCTTGGCCGTGTTCAGGACGCCGATGTCGAAGGGTTCGCCGATGGTGTACGGCTTGGGATTGTTGCTCCGTGGCACGTCTCAAGACCTCCTACGCGTGCGGTTCCTGCAGGGGACAGGATATGAGCCTGATTGCGCGGTGGAAGGGCAGCCAGTTCCCGGCGCCGTAGTCGCCATTCCAGCAGCCGCCCTTCACGCCAGGCGCGGCCCCACAGGGTGAACCCGTCGTCGACGAGTCCAAAGGACGTCACGGCGATCCTCGCGGCGTATTGAGGTCGCCGGCCGCCAGGGCAGCCCGATAGGCCTGGATCGTCGTCGCGGCGCAGTAGTGCTCGCGGATCTCGATGAGGACGTTCCTCACGAGCGCCGGGGAGATGCCGGTGGTCGCGGCGGTGAGCTCGTAGCTGCCGGCCTCGGCGTAGGCGTCGAGGACAGCGAGCTGTCGCACGGTCGGCTCGAACGGTCGGATGACCGCCGCGGCCGGGGCGGACTCGCTCAGGCGGGGTTGCTTGCGCATCGCCGGGCAACGGTAGACATGCCCCGATGGCATGTCATGACGAACGTTCATAACTACGTCGGTGGGAGCCGAGCATCGGCCGGACCGGCTCTAGAATGGACGACAAGGTCTCTCGAACCTGGAAGCGCGTCGCACTGGACAGCCCGCATGAAGTCACACGCTATCGAAGCCCGCCGCGCGCTCGTGCTCCACGATCGCCCGCTGGTGGTGGACCTCATCACCCTCACGCTCAACCACGGCGTCTTTGCCGTGCGGGCTGCGAGCACCCTCGCGGAGGCCGACGCGATCCTGCGCGACTGGTCTCCCCATCTCGCCGTGATCGACATGGACCACGACGACAGCACCGACCTGCTCACGCTCCTCGGGGCCTCGAGCGCGATGCAGCGACGCGGAACGCCGGTCCTCGGGCTCACGCGAATGGGTGACCTACAGACGAAGCTCCAAGCGTTCGACTTGGGCGTGGACGACATCCTGACCGTGCCCTTCTCGCCCGAGGAGCTGCTCGCGCGCGCCATCGTGATCACGAGGCGGGCGACGGGCGTCGACCTGCCGCTCATCGCCGTCATTCGGCTCGGCGAGATCGAGGTCGACATCGTCCACCGGGAGGTGCGCGCCGGCAGCTCGGTCGTGCACCTGTCCGGGATCGAGCAGAGCCTGCTCTACCTCCTGGCCAGTGGCCGTGGGCGGACCGTGTCGCGGGAGGAGATCCTCGACGCGATCTGGGGCACTGACTTCGTGGCCGAGAGCAACATCGTGGACCGCCACATCCGGACCCTGCGGATCAAGCTCGAGGATGATCGCCTTCGTCCGCGTTTCATCGCCACGGTCCCGGGCGTCGGCTACCGCTTCATCCCGACGGTCTCCAGCACTGGCTGGGGCGGTGCGTCGAGCGCCGGCGAGCGTTCGCGCACGAACTGAGCACCGGCGGAGCCGCCGCACCTCGATCGCGCAGGCGGGGACGTCCCCCGGCTCGGGCACCGGGCTACATGACCGACCGTCATGACGCGGCAGCTTTGGACCAACACACTGGCGTCACGTTCCATGCCGTGGGGACCAGAGCCGTCGTGGCGGGCTGTGTTCCGCACGTCGGCGCCCGGCCGCACGCGTCCTGGCGATCGAATGTCACGCGAAGGAGATGGCAATGGGAACCGCTGACCTGGCCAGCAAGCGGTATTTCACCAGGGATCAGGCACGCGCCATCGCGACGGAGCTCAAGATCGACTTCAAGGCGCCCGGGTGCGACCTCGAGCAGTTCCGGATGGGGCTCGGCGTGGAGCTCGAGCATGGGCCCCGGGACCCGGAGACCGACGTCAGCGCGGACGATCCGATCGTCACCGGGAAGATCGCGCTGGCCCACCTGACGGAGTTCCCCGACTACTACACCCGCCTCGCCATCATGGAGCGCGAAGCGGCCGACCACCTGAGCAAGAAGAAGTAGAGCAGGGTTCGTCCGTCGCGGCGCCCATCCACCGCCGGGGTCGGGGCACTCTCCCGTCATTGCTCCCGCCGTGATGACGAACCTTCATGACTCCGTCGCGCCCGCGAAGCACACTCGGGTGCGCGACCGGTGTTGGCCGGCCTGCAGCCACGACAGGAGAGCCAGCCATGACGCAGGACCGAATCGTCGAGCGGAAGACCGTCACCGAGACCAGCGCAGCGCCGCGCGAGACGGTCGAGAAGGACTATGTGACCGGGGCCCCGCACGGTGACGAGGAGGCCGGTGGGGCGGTTGGAGGAGCCGTCGCCGGAGCCGTCGTCGGCGCGGTCGTCG
>CAZKXK010000247.1:0-3681 GCA_964556585.1 uncultured Anaerolineaceae bacterium | reverse complement strand
CCGGCGTCGCGCCAACCGGTCGCGCTCCGGCCGGGTCCCGAGCGAGCCCGGCAGGTGGCCCGCGAGCAGGTCGAGACGCCCGCGGCAAATCCGGGAGACCTCGTTTGCGGGAACTGCAGGATCGGCAATGACCCGACCCGGAGGTTCTGCCGTCGGTGCGGGCAGTCGCTGGCGGAGGCGGTCGTCGCGCCGGCTCGCAGGCTGCCCTGGTACCGGCGCCTCTTCCGCAGACGGAAGACGGTCGTCGCGGCAGGCGAGCGGCCCCGGACCATGCGCACCGACGGCCAGGGGGCGCGGACCGGCCTGTCGCTGGGCCGGCTCCTCCGGATGGTCGTGCAAATCGTCGTCATCGCCGCCGTCGTCGGCGCAGTGGTCGGCTACGCCGTCGTTCCTGACTGGCGGGACGGCGTGAACTCCGCGATCTCGTCGGTCCGGCAGATCGTGGCCCCGAACCTGGTGACGGTCCGGACGTCCGGCCAGGCAAGCGGGCCCGCTTCCAAGGGACACCCGGCGCAGGCCGCCTTCGATGGGTTCAGCAACACCTACTGGGCGGCGCCCGCGGCGGGCGGCGCGACGCCCACGATCAGCGCGAGCTTCAACCCGCCGACCGACGTCGCGAAGATCCTCGTGACGTCGGGTGCGGTGCCGGACTACCAGGGCAACCTGCGACCGCACGACATCACGGTCCAGTTCCTCGACGCCGCGGGCGCGATCGTCGCGGCGAAGGACCTCGAGCTCAAGGACACCCACGATCCGCAGTCGTTCGACGTGTCGGCGAAGGCGGCCACTGCCTTCCGCCTCGTCGTGCGCTCCGTCTACGCGTCCAGCGGCGGCACCGACGTCGCGATCACCGAGATCGAGTTCCTGGTCGCGAAGTGATGGGCGCACCTTCGACCACGCGATCCTGGCGCGGTCGGGGGTCCGAACGGGGGCCCGCGGGGGACCGGTCGCCCGCGGGGTCCTCCGGCACGCCCAGGTCGGCCAGCATCCGCGTGTAGCTCGCCCGGGCGCTCGCCGCCGCGGCCCAGTCGCCGGCGCGCTCGCGCGCCTCGACGAGCAGGCGCCAGATCGGGTCGTGGTAGGCGTCGATCCCGAGCGCGGCCGTGCAGACGGCGGCGGCTTCCGCCGGCTGCTCGGCGACGACGAGCTCGGCAAGGCCGAGCGCCGCTTCGACGTAATCGGCCCGCGCCCGGTCGCGTCGCGCGACGATCCAGTCCGCGGGACCATCTTCCGGCAGCAGGTCCCCTGCGTACGCGGCGATCGCGGCCCGGTACGCAGGGACGGCGGCGCCATCGTCACGGCCGCGGGCGGACCGGGCGCGCTGGAGCGCCTCGTCGAACGCGAGCACATCGACGCGGGAGCCCTCCGGGACCGCCAGCCGGTACGCGTCGCCGTCACGAACCAGGATCTCGTGGCCGCCGCTCCCGGGAGGCGGCTCCAGCTCGCGGCGCAGCGCCGAGAGCGCCACGTGGAGGCTCCGTGCCCCCGCGTCGGGCTCCACGTCCCGCCAGAGGGCCTCCTGGATCACCTCCCGGTGCACGGGTCGTCCGGCGTTCACCGCCAGCAGGCGGAGCACGGCGCGCGGACGCGGCTTGAGCGCGGCGAGATCCACCGGGCGGCCGCAAACCGCCATCGCGAACGCGCCGAAGCAGCGGATCTCGACCGGTGGCACCTCGTGCGGGCGGTCCGGCGAACCGGCGACACCGGGGATCTCCCTGCTCCGAGCGTCCGCCGGCCTGAGCACGTCCGGCTCCACGAGTCCCGTCTCGTCGAACAGTGCCGTGGCGAGCGCGCGGAGCTCGGGCGCGTGATCCGGGTCGGCGTACGCGAGCGCGGCGTACGCGAGCGCGTGCGGTCCGGGCGTGCCGGCGGATCGGGCGAAGGCCTCGGCCGCCAGTGCCGTCTCCCTGGCGTTGGGGGCATCCGCTCGGGCCAGGCAGCCGGCGAGGAGCGAGCGCGCCCAGGCTTCAAGGGAGCCTGCCCCGAGGGCACGGAACCGGGCAATCGCGATGTCGAGCGGCGGGCCAGCATCCTCGGGCTCCGCGAGCGCGGCCCATCCTTCCGCGAGCGCGGCGAGCCCCTCTGCCCAGTCATCGTGCTCCCGGCTTGCGGCGGCCCTTACGGCGCTGGCATCCGCCGATCCGAACTCGCCCCGCGCACGCGGCCCCGCGAACGCGAGCGTGGCACGCCCGACCTGGGCCAGCCACGGCACGCCGAGCCGTTCGGCGGTCGCGATCGCCGACTCCGCCTCGGATGTCCCGGCTGGATCGCCCGCCAGCAGCCCGGCGACCGCGGCGCCGAGCGCGGCTGTGGCTCCGAGCGTCGGCGAGTCCGTTGCCGAATCCGCCGCCTCGCCGAGCAGCGATCTCGCGTCGCGCACGCGCCCGGCGACGAGCGCGGCCAGTCCGGAGGCGAGCATCTCGCCGACGCCCGCGCCGGAGGGTGCCGGGTCGGCCGCGCCGGCCGAGGCAGGCCTCGCGCCTGGTTGACCACGCCGGGCAAGCGGGTCCCGGGCGACGGCGGCGCGCAGCACGCCGGTCCAGTCCGTGCTCGGCGCAGGGTGCGGGTCCAGCCAGGCGGCGAGAGCCACCCGCTCGCGCCGGCAGGCATTCCCCGAGTCGCCGGCCCCGAAGAGCGTCTCGGCGTTGGCGTAGGCGACGAGTGCCTGGGCCCACCGGCCCTCGGCGCGATGGCGGCGCGCCGTTGCCAGCGTCAGCCAGGGGTCCTGCACGAGCAGCGCTGGCGGGAGGGCGTCGATCCAGGCCCCGTGGCCGTCGACGAGTCGCGGCCCGTGACGCTCGAGCAGGCGATCGACCGCCGCCCAGTCCTCGGCCCGGCTGAACGCGGCCAGGGCCTCGGCCACTGCCCCGCAGGCCGCGAGGAGCTCGCCGGCCCGGTGCGCCTGGGCCCGTGCGCCCGCCTCACCGGCCGCGGCGACCAGCATCGCCTCCAGGTGGCTTCGCAGGACTTCGTGGTACCGAAACGTACCCTCGTCGTCAAGCGCGACCGTGAAGACGCTGCGTCGTTCGAGCTCCTCGAGGAGCTCCCGGCTGCCCGATCGCTCCAGGAGCGCGTCGCACAGCGAACCGTTCAGGCGGCGCAGCACGCTGGTCCGGACCAGGAAGTCGCGCAGCTCGTCGGGCAGCTCCGCGACCACGTTGCGGGCGAGGTAGTCGCGCACGAACCGGGAGCTCGGACCGAGGCCGGCCAGGATCCGCAACCGTTCATCGCGTGGCTTGCCGCGCGTGGCGAGATGGAAGAGCTGGAGGCCGGCCGCCCAACCCTCCGTCCTCCGGGCCAGCCGCGCAAGCTCGTCCGGGCGGAGCTCGTCGCCGTAGAAGTCGCGGAACAGCCGCTCCACTTCCCAGGAGCGGAACCGCAGGTCGTCCCCGGCGAGCTCCAGGAGCTCGCCGGAGACCCGTCGCCGCGAGAGGTTGAAGGCCGGCAACGTCCGCGAGCCGGTGAGCACCGCGAGCGTCGGCGGGGCGTAATCCACGAAGCGCTCGAAGGCGGCCTCGGCCGGCGATCCGGTGAGGGTGTGGAAGTCGTCGACGATCAGGAGGATGTTCGTCGCCGGGAGCGATTCGATGGCAGCCGCCGCGTCCTCGACGGTCTTCCACCCGCGGGGGAGACCGCTCGTGGCCGCGGCGAAGGCAGCCTCCAGGTACCCCACGAGCACCG
>CAZKXK010000246.1:0-3750 GCA_964556585.1 uncultured Anaerolineaceae bacterium | reverse complement strand
CCCGCCGTCGCCCTCGCGCCGCCGTCGCCCTCGCCGCCGCCGCCCGCACCGGTACCACGGGGCCGCCCCGTGGGTACTTCCTCGCCCGCGCCCGCACGGCGCCCCGGGTGTCAGGATGGCCCCATGGTGAACGCTTCGGTGGAGCCGGCTCCCAAGCGATCAGGCGGCCCGGGTGGCTGGGTTCGACTGATCGTCCGGGAGTTCATCCTGGGAGATGCGCCCGGGCGGCTCTGGCACGCGCGGTTCGCGGTCCCGCTCGTCACCGGCCTGACCGCTCTCTACGTCGCAGCCACGCTGGTCCTGCCGGGCAGCCAGGCCACGTTCTCGTTTGCCCTCGTGCCCCTGGCGCTCGCGGCGGTCCTGCTGCCCGGGGCCTGGGCGACGGTGATCGCCGCGGCGACGATCGGCACGGCGCTGCTGACCGAGGTGCTGATCAGCGCGGACGGGCTGACGCCGCTGGAAGCCGTGGAGCTGACCGCGTTCGGGCTGGTCGCGCTCGGGCTCAGGATCGCGGTCACCCGGCTGGTCCTGGCCCGCGAGGCGCTCGATCGACAGACCACCGAGCTCGCCTCGATGCAGGCCCAGGTCCGCGAGGCCCGCGACGCCACCGAGCGCTGGGTCGCCCAGCTGGAGGCCGCGCAGCGGGCCGCGTCCCGGATGAGCGGGCGACCGACCGTCGAGGCGGTCGCCGAGGCGATCACCGACGAGACCCGCTCGATCGTGGACTACCACAACTGCCGGGTCTACCTGGTCGAGCCGAACGACGACCTGACGCCGGTCATCGCGGCCGGCCAGATCGGGTTCTACGAGCAGATCCCGCTCGAGCTGCTGCGGACCCGGGTGGGCGAGGGGTTCGCCGGCTGGGTGGCCCTGCACGGGACGCCGCTCCTGGTTCCGGACGCGAACGCGGATCCGCGCGGCGAAACGATCCCGGGAACCGACGACGTCGACGAGTCGATGCTGGTGGTCCCGATGCGCTACGACGACCGCGTGATCGGCGTGATCGTGCTCTCGAAGCTCGGCCTGCGGCAGTTCGACATCGGTCACCTCCGGCTGCTCTCGATCCTCGCCGATCACGCCGCGACGGCCGTCGAGGGCGCCCGCGCGCTCACCCGGGCGCAGGTCCTGACCGACGAGCTGCGCACGATCGCGTGGATGAGCTCCGCCCTGTCCGAGAGCCTCGACCCGCGCGAGGTCGCCGACCTGATCGCGCGCCACATGGGCCTCGCGTTCGGCGTGAAGGAGTGCGCGATCAGCTTCTGGGACCGCCCGGGCGATCGCCTCCTGACCTGGGGATACTGGCCGCCGGAGCGTATGGCCGACCAGGAGCCCTTCTTCGGGCTCGAGGCCTATCCGGCGACCAAGCGTGCCCTGGTGACGCAGGAGGCCCTCTCGGTCGATGCGGACGACCCAGCGGCGGACGCGGCCGAGGTGGCGCTGCTGCGTCGCGAGGGCAACCGCGGCCTCGTGATGCTCCCGCTCGTCGTGAAGGGCGAGACGCTGGGCATCGTCGAGCTGATCGCCGACGAGCCCATCACGCTGGACGAGCGGAAGATGGACCTGGCCCGCACCATGGCGAACGAGGCGGCGATCAACCTCGGCAACGCCCAGCTGTACGTCACGGCACGGGCGCTGGCGGATCGTGACCCGCTCACCGGCTTCTATAACCACCGCTACCTGCACGAACGCCTGGGCGAGGAGATCCTGCGTGCCCAGCGCTCGACCGAGCCGGTGGCCCTGCTGATGCTGGACCTCGACGACTTCAAGCTCGTCAACGACACGCTGGGCCACCTCTTCGGCGACGAGGTCCTGAAGTGGGCCGCGGGGCAGATCCGCGCCGTTCTTCGGGCGAGCGACGTCCCGACGCGCTACGGCGGCGACGAGTTCGCCGTGATCCTGCCCGCCACGACGGCCGACGAGGCGCGCGCCGTCGGCGATCGGATCGCGCACGCGTTCGCCGAGCACGCCTACCGGGCAACGGGCCACGGGCCGGTCCTTGTGACGGCGTCGATCGGCACGGCGGCCTTCCCGGCCCAGGGACGGACGCCCCGCGAGCTGATCGCGGTCGCGGATCGCGCGCTCTACCGCGTCAAGCGTCACGGGGGCGCGGCCGTCGACGGGGCCGCGCCGCGGATCCCGGGGGACCGCCGGCGCCGGGTCGCGGCACCCGCCACCGACGCGGACGCGCCGCTCGCCGACGCGGTCTGAGGAGCTGGTCGCCCACGGCAGAGCGGGAACGGGCCGGGACGATCGACGGCAACCCCCGTACGAACGTACTGTCGGCTCACCGACGGGAGTACCCCCCGATGGGCTGGCGAGAGTGGCGCTGGAGGGCCATCCTAGTGGGGTCGTGAGCTTCATCCGCCGCCTCCGCGCCGATCTGGACGTCGCGGATCCCCTCGAGCGCCGGGTCCGGCGTGTCAGGTGGCTGCTGGCCGGCTCCTTCAGCGCTCTTGTCATCCTCGTCCTCCTCGACCTGTGGGCGCCCGATCGGCCGATCGACCTGCTGGTCCTCGGGATGCTGCCGGTGGTCGCCGCGTCGGGCATGGCGAGCTGGCGGGCCGTCGAAGCGCGCGAGTCGCGCGGCCGCGCCGCCGCGGAAGACGTCGCGCGAATCCTCCACGGCTTCTCGCGGGCGGTCTCGCCGGACGGCGTGGTGAACGCGATCCTGGCCGAGGTGGGGCGCGGCACCGGCGCGGATCACCTGGTCGTCGTGCAGCGTCGGCCGGGTACGCCGATCCTCGATGCGACGCTCGTCCCGACCCGGCCGGGCGGGCAGGCCTCGTCGGCATTCCTGCCGGCGGTCGACCTCGAGCCCGATCCACCCCCCGGCCCGTTCCCGGAGCGGCGTAGTCCCGGGCGGATCGGAAGCGACGGCGAACCGACATCCCCCGACCCGGAGGACGCGGCAGGTGTCGGCGTCGCGATGGGTCCTGGACGCGGGTCGGCGCTCGTGTCCGAGGTGGCGCCCGCCGATGCGCGTGCCGCCCGTGCGTCCCTGCGTGGCCAGCCGGACCCGGCCGGCGCGGCCGCCGCCGTGGCCGCCCGCGTCGAAGCCCGCGTCCGGCGTGCCTTCGGCATCGCGCACACGCTAGCCGTCCCGCTCGTCGCCCGCGAGGAGATCCTGGGTGTGATCGTGATCTCCCGGCGCCGGGCCGGCGCCTGGCCGGACGGGGCGCGCGAGATCCTGGAGGTCGCGGCGCGCGAGGCCGCCACCGCCCTGGCCCGGGTCAACTCGCTCCGCGATGCCCAGACCCGGGCGTCGACGGACCCGTTGACGGGGCTGCCGAACCGGCGCTACTTCGAGGAATACGTGGAGCTGCTCGGCCGGGGCCGCCGTGCCGCGGACGCGATCGGCATCCTCATGGTGGACGTGGATCGCTTCAAGGTCCTCAACGATCGGTTCGGCCACGCGGTCGGGGACGTCGTGCTCCGGGCGATCGGCCGGGCGATCGCGTCGACCGTGCGCGACCTCGACGTGCCGGCCCGCTTCGGCGGCGAGGAGTTCGTGATCCTGCTCCGCAACCCGAGCCCGGACGTGGCCCTGGAGGTGGGGGAGCGGATCCGGGAAGCCGTCGAGCGGATCGATCTCCGGGATGTCGGCGTCGGCCCCGTCACCGTCTCCGTCGGTGCCTCGGTCTCCCGCGATGGCGAGGCCGTCGCGTCGCTCGTGGAGCGGGCCGACCACGCCCTGTATCGTGCAAAACGCTACGGCCGCAACCGGGTGGAGGCGGCGTAGGCGGCGCGTCG
>CAZKXK010000245.1:0-3773 GCA_964556585.1 uncultured Anaerolineaceae bacterium | reverse complement strand
TCCGCGACGGGCCCGGGCGAGGTACTCCGGTCCGTGCTTGCGCGGGTCCGCGTACTCCTTCGGGTTGAGCGTCCAGTAGGTGCCGGAGGCCGGGCCGTACCAGTCCGCACCGTCCCAGGCGGGCTCCGTCGCCTCCCCCGCCCCGTCGTACGTGGTGGAGCCGAGCGTAGCCTTGCGGGGATCCCGCCCGCGCCGGCCGCGCTCGCCGGCAGGGCCGTCGCCCGACCCGCGCCCGGATCGCGCTCCGTCGCGCACCGGCCCCGGTGGTGCCGAGCCCGCGGAGGCGCGGGATCCCCGCTGCCCGGGCTGGGCCGGGCGCCGTCCGGGCGGCCGGGTGGGTTCGGGGCCGGCAGGACGGGGGCGTGCGACCGCCGGCCCGCCCTGGAGCAGCGCTTCGTAGGCGGCCTGGATCTCGAGGAACCGCTCCAGCGATCCCTCGCCCGCATCGGGGTGATTGCGCTTCACCAGCAGCCGGTAGGCCCGCTTGACGTCGGCCAGCGATGCGCCGGGCGGCAGGCCCAGCGCACGGTACGGATCCCCCCTCGATGTCACGTCGCCGGTTCTGCCTCGCCGGCCTGCGTCAGCGGACGAGCTCGCGGACGGGCACGAGGTCGAACGCCGCGACCGTCTCGGCGGCGATCTTCCCGCGCGGGTCAAGCTGGATGGGTCGGTGGTACCGGCCGAGCGCCCGGAGCGGCTGGCCCCCGAGCACGCCGGCGAGGCGGAGGGCCTCGATCGCGATCGACCACGGCGCCCGGTCGAAGCCGCCGCCATCCTCCACCTTGATCGCGAACGCGGAGGCCGACGAGCCCGTCGCCCGATCCGCCATGACGGCGATGCCGCGGAGCGCCTCGGCGCCGCCTTTCGCGATCAGCCGGCCCGGCAACGCCTTCATGAGCGACGTGTCGAGCCGGTCGCGCGTGCCCCCAACCAGCTCGGGGTTTGCGAGCATGGCATCGCGGATCACGCGAAGGGTCGCGGAAAGCGATCTGCGGGCGTCGGCTGCGGGGAGCGCGTCGGGGTCCGCGAGGAGCGCGAACGCCCCGGCGACGGCGCGCAGCGGGAAGGCGTACGTGTCCACGCCGCACTGGTCGGTCGCGGTGATGAGGTCCGCGGGGGCCGTCGCGAAGACCCGCGCGACGACGGCCCGCGTCGCCACCTGGACGGGGTGGTCCGGCTGCCAGTAATCCTCGAGCGTCCAGTCGGCGATCCTGGCGAGCAGGAGCTGCGCGGCGTGCATGCCCGAGCACTGGTGCCGGATCGGCCCGGGCTTCTCGCCATCGCGCGTCAGGCGCACGGACGTCAGCTCGTCCAGGGGCGCCCCGTCCGAGCCGCAGGCGAGCAGGGTCTGGCTGACGCCCGCTCGGCGGAAGACCGCCTGGAGCGTCCGAACGTGCAGGTCCTCTCCGGAGTGGGAGCTGGCCATGACCGCCAGCTCGGCGGGTGACAGGTCGAATTCGCGCACGCCACCCGCTTCCAGGAGCGCAACGAGCGTGAACGGCTTGACAGTCGAGCGGAGGGCGACCACGACGTCCGGGTCACCGGCGGTCCGGAGAACGGCGCCGGTCGCGTCCACCTGGACCACGTGCCCGCGGTGGATGCTCTCCACGATGTCGCCACGGATGTGGCGGGCCAGGATCGGCGCGACCCTTCGCGACGCGGCGGCGGCAGTGGAGCGCACCGGTCGCGCGGCACGGGTTGACGGCATCGCGCGAGCATACCGCGCCCCCGGGACCGGCGCGACGGGTCCGTGGACCGCCGGAGGGGTCCGTCCCGACAGCCCCGTTCGGGGGTCGCACCGGTGCTAGGATCGTGCGGGTCGGGATCGTCGCGCCGGGCGCGACCCCGGCCGGTCGTCCGCCCGCTCCACGACCGAGGTGCGCGCCCGTGTCCGACTCAGCCGCCCCGCCCCGCGCCCCGTCCCTGACCGTCTCACGGCACCCCGCGGTGCTCCACAAGCTCGCCATTCTGCGCGACGAGAAGACCGAGCCGAAGAAGTTCCGCGAGATCGTGCGCGAGCTCTCCTGGCTTCTCGGGTACGAGGCGCTCGCCGACGCCCGCCTCCGGCCCCGTCGCGTCCGGACCCCGCTCGAGGAGGTCGATGCGCACGAGCTGGGCGACCGGATCGGCCTCGTGCCGATCCTTCGCGCCGGCCTCGGCATGGTCGATGCGATGCTGGAGCTGATGCCCACCGCCGAGGTCTGGCACCTGGGCCTGTTCCGCGACGAGCGCACGCTCCGCCCGGTCGAGTACTACAACAAGCTGCCCGACTCCGCCACCGTCGACCTCTGCCTGATCCTGGACCCGATGCTCGCCACGGGCGGCTCGGCGACGGCGGCGATCGACGTGCTCAAGCGCTGGGGCGCGTCCCGGATCAAGCTCATCAACCTGATCGCCTCGCCGGAAGGCGTCGCGGCGGTCAGCGCGGCCCACCCGGACGTGACAATCCACTGCGCGGCGCTCGACCGGGCCCTGAACGAGAAGGGGTACATCCTCCCGGGCCTCGGCGATGCCGGCGACCGCCAGTTCGGGACCGGCCGCCGCGACTGAGGCAACTCCGCGTGCTTCCGCGTGAAGCGCGTCGAGATCTCCCGGCGATGGTCAGGGGTGAGTTCGTTCGCTCGCGGTCAGCGCACCTTGCCAGCCCGTGGTGGAGACGGTCGGGATGAACTGGTAACCCTCGCCCAGGACCGTCGCGATGAAGCGAGGATGGCGGTAGTCATCCTGGAGCTTGATGCGCAGGCTCCGGATGTGGCGGTCCACGATGTTGCTCTCGCCGACGAAGTCGGGTCCCCAGATCGCGTCGCGGATCTCCTTGCGGGTCACGACGCGGCCCTCGCGGCTGGCCAGCAGGTAGAGCAGGCTCTGCTCGATCCCGGACAGGCGCACGACCGAGTCCCCGGCGGTCACGATGCGATTGAAGATGTCGATCCGGATCTCGCCGATCGTGATCGACGGGATGAGGCGCATGTGGATGCCCGCCACGCGCCGGGTGAGCACGATGGCCCGGGCCAGCAGCTCCTCCGGCGCGCATGGCATCGTCAGGATGTCATCCACGCCGAGCCCGAAGGCCCGCAGCTTCGTATCGAGGTCAGCGCGCCGGGTCAGGCCCAGGACCGGCGTGCCGGTCCGCCGCAGGCCGCTCGACTCGCCGAGCAGGTCGAGCAGCGCGGTGCTGTCATCGTGGTCCATGTCGACGACCGCGATGTCCGGCCGCCACTCGGCCAGCAGCGCCACGGTTTCGGCGAGGTTGCCCGCGCCCCGTACGTCGAAGGCCCCGTGGTCGAACGTCGACCTCAGCAGGTCCGCGACCAGGGGGCGGTCGAGAAGCACGAGCGCCCGGCACGCGGTGTCCGCAACAGTGCTGACGATGTCGAGCCTCCGTTGTCGCCCGATGCGCACGCCGGCGAGGACCGCCGCGCCGGATGGCGCGACCCGGCGAAGGTCGAAACCGGCGCCATCGTCCGCCGCCAGCTCGAGACCGGTGTCCCTCGACGTCTGCGGGCGCCAGTGTCTGGCGGCCACGCCGCCCCGTCATTACGGTCCGTCATGGCGGTTGTCGTTGACGGCGGACACGCCGTCCTCTCCGCGGGCGAGCACGGACCTCCTCCCTGGAGGCAGTTGGCCGGAGGAGCCGCCGCAACGATGGGTTTCCGGCGCGCCGCGACGACCGCAGCTCGCGTCGCGGCTCCCGCCGCTCGACAGGCCCTCAGTTCGGGCGGGAACGCTCGCCGGCGCTCGGCCCGTCGTCCCAGCCGGTGTTGGAGAACGTC
>CAZKXK010000244.1:0-3797 GCA_964556585.1 uncultured Anaerolineaceae bacterium | reverse complement strand
CGGGAGGCCGTCACGGCGAGCCCGCGCCGACGGATCGGCGATCGCCGCCGCCAACGCCGGCGATACCAGCAAGTGCTCGGCCGGGCTGCGGGCCAGCGAGGCGAGCCGGGCTGCGCGTGGATCGTCGGAGAGGAGCGCCGGCAGCTCGTCCCGGAACGCGGCCAGACAGCTCGGCTCCGGGACCACCACGGGAATCCCGCGCGACGTCCACGGCTCCAGGACATCCAGGAGACCGGCGAGCGACCTCCGGGCCAGGCCCAGCATCCCGGCGTCGTACAGCGTCCGGCCGCAGCAGGCCCACGCCGAGGGCACCGCCACCCGCTCGCCGAGCGCCTCGAGGACCGCCACGAGGTCGGCCGCAACCTGCGGTCGGAAGGCGTCCGTGAACGTGTCGGGCCAGACGACGACGGTGGCGCGCGGATCGTCCCGGCGGGCCGCCGCGATCCTGCCCCGGCGAAACGAGCGCCGGGCGAAGCGCGGCAGCGGGCGCGCGGATGTCAGCCCCGCGAGCCGGCGCACCGCCTGCCCCGCGCCGGGGGCGCCCAGGATGGCGTTGGACAGCCGCGGCATGCGGGTCGCCACTCGTGCCGTCCAGGGCAGGAGCCCAAGGGCGTACATCGCCCGGGGACGCAGCCGGCCGGCATAGAAGTGGTGCAGGAACTCGGCCTTGTAGGCGGCCATGTCCACCTGCGTCGGGCAGTCGACGGCGCAGCCCTTGCACGAGAGGCACAGGTCCAGCGCATCGCGCACCTCGCGGCTGCGCCAGGTGGCCGGCGTCGTCTCGCCCTGGAACATCTCCACGAGCAGCTTCGCGCGGCCGCGCGTCGAGTGCTGCTCGTCGCGCGTGACGCGGAAGGACGGGCACATCGTCCCGGCGTCGTCGCGCAGGCAGCGGCCCACGCCCACGCATCGCTCGGCCGCCCGCTGCAGCGAATGCCCGGCACCCCCGAACGCGAACGTCGATCGCCCCAGGCTCGCCGGTCGGTAGCCTGGCCCGCGGGCCAGGTTCGTGTCGAGCGGGTAGGCGTCGACGACCTTGCCCGGGTTCATCCGCCCGCGCGGATCGAAGACCGCCTTGAACTGGCGGAAGGCGTCGACCAGGACCGGTCCGTACATTCGCTCGAGCAGCTCGCCGCGCGACTGGCCGTCCCCGTGCTCGCCCGACAGGGAGCCCCCCAGCGACACGACCAGGTCGGCGGCGCGGGTGACGAAGCGCCGGTAGGCCGCCAGCCCGTCGGCCGTGCGGAGATCGAAGTCGTTGCGCGTGTGGACGCAGCCCTGGCCGAAGTGCCCGTACAGGGCGCCCGAGTAGCCGAACTCCGCCCACAGCGCCGTGAGCGCCCGCAGGTAGGCCCCGAGCTGCTCCGGCGCGACCGCCGCGTCCTCCCATCCTTCCAGGTGGCGCGTGCCGTCGGCGGCGATCGCTGCCGCGCCGAGGCCCGACTCGCGGACCAGCCACACGCGGGCCTGCCGCTCCGCGTCGTCGAAGCGGCGCCAGGTGACGTCGCCCGGCAGCCCCGCGACGAACACGTCGGCGAGCAGGTCGGCCTCCGAGGGCTCGTCGGCGCCGAGCTCGGCCATGAGCCAGCCGCCGCCCTCAGGGAGGAGCGACAGGTGCTCCACGTTCAGGCGGCGTGCCCGCATCTGGTCGATCAGGGTGCCGTCGAACCCCTCGAGCGCCAGCAGCGGATGGGCGAGCAGTGACGGAACCGCGTCGGCCGCCGCGAAGACGTCCGGGTAGCCGACCACGACCAGCCGGCGGTGGCGGGGGCTGGCACGGAGTCGAAGCGTGGCCTCGGTGACCACCGCACAGGTGGACTCGGTTCCGACCAGCGCGCGGGCGACGTGGAAGCCCGCCTCCGGCAGGAGCTGGTCCAGGTTGTAGCCGGAGACCCGCCGGGGGATGTCCGGGTAGCGCGCCCGCACCAGGTCCGCGTGCCCGAGCCCGATCTGCCGGAGGCCCGCGAGCACCTCCGCCAGGCGACCTCCACCGGCGATCGCCGCCGCGCAGGCGGCGTCGTCGTAGGCGCCGACCTCCAGGGTCGAACCACCGTATTCGACGATCCGGAGCCGCTCCACGTTGTCCACGGTCTTGCCCGCGAAGAGCGCGTGGCTGCCGCACGAGTTGTTGCCGATCATCCCGCCGAGCGTGCACCAGGCGTGGGTTGCCGGGTCGGGGCCGAAGGTCAGCCCGTGCTCCTCCGCCGCGCGTCGCAGGTCGTCGAGGACGACGCCCGGCTCCACCCGGGCGGTCCGGGCGAGCGGGTCGATCTCCAGGATCCGCGTCATGTGCCGCCCGGTGTCGAGCACGACGGCGACGTTGCACGCCTGGCCGGCCAGGCTCGTTCCCGCCCCGCGGGCCAGGACCGGCGCGTCGTGCTCGGCGCACACCCGCAGGGCCGCCACCACGTCCTCGTGGTCGAGCGGGAAGACGACCCCCAGTGGCACCTGCCGGTAGTTGGACGAGTCGGTGGCGTAGACGGCCCGGGTCGCGCCATCGAAGCCGACCTCGCCGCGAACCGCCAGCCGGAGCGCCGCCTCCAGGTCGCGGCGTCCCGCCTGGGTGACGGTCGAGCGATCGACCCGGGTGCCCGGTTCGACGACGGTCATGGCACCGCGTCCCGACCATCTCCCGCCGATCGCGCCTCGAGCTGCCGGGCGTAGGGCGGGAAGCGGAAGCGCATCGCGGCGACGAGCACGCCACCGTGGCCCAGGGAAGCGGCCATCGGCCCGCTCGCCCGCTCCCCTGTCAGCAGCCGGGGCAGGAGCAGGTCCGCGGCCGTCGCCCGCGAGTAGGCCCCGCAGGACGCCAGGCCCAGCACGTCCGTGGAACCGGCACGGGCGAGCCACACCATCGAGCCGGGATGCGCCGGCACGCCGTGCCGGACCACCCGGCCGCCGAGCCGGCCGATCGCCACGAAGAGCGGGTCGGTCGGGTCGGTCAGGGCCGCCCCCGCGGTCAGGACCAGGTCCACCTTCCCGGGCCCGCGCACGAGCGAGCGAACAACCGCGAACGCGTCGTCCGGGTCGTCCCCGACGTAGGTCACGCCGGTGAGCGTCGAACCGAGCGATTCGACCCGCAGCGCGATCCCGCGTTCGAACCGCTCCCGGTCCTGGGGCCTGAGCGCCTCCCTGACCACGGCGGCGACCCGCCGCGGAACGAAGGGCATCACGCGCACCAGCGGCGCGCCACGCCGGGCCAGCGCGAGGCCACGCTCCAGCACCGCTCCGGGAACCGCGTGCGGGCCCACCTTCACGCTCGCCACGAGCTCGCCGGCCTGGACGGTCTGGCCGTCGTACAGGCTGAACACCAGGAGCGGGTCGATCCGGTCGAGCCGCTCGACCGCGGCGGCCCGAACCCGAAGGACACCGTCGGCGGCCGCGAGCAGATCGACCCGGCTGCTGGTCGGGCCGCGCAGCTCCACGCCGGGTCCCGCGACCGCGCGGGCGAGCCGGAGCGCCGCGTCATCCTCGTGGACGTCGTCGGCGTCGAGAACCAGGAGCGTGATGGCCTGCGCCGCGCCATCGCAGTGGTCCGGACGGCCCCCGCCCGCCGCGCCGGCGCCGACAAGTCGGCCGGCGTCGGCCGGCGTCAGTCGACGGCCCTTCAACCAGCGCTCCTCATCGATCTCAAGGTCGCGCGCGAGCACGGCGCCGATGGCCTCCGGGGGGACCGCCCGGCCGGGGATGACCCGAAGTGGCTTCACGCTGGCGTCCGAATCACTTCGTCGATCCGCACCGGGCTAGTCGAGCCGGTGGAGCTCGATCGACTCCAGCTGTCGCACGCCCCGCGTCGG